>JBKPPE010000248.1:0-21570 GCA_046733375.1 Acidobacteriota bacterium
GAACGGTAGTGAGCGGGATAAGGAGCAACGATGCTGAAAACGAGTGTTGAACTATTATCGCGCTCGTTACCACTCGCGGTTCTGTAACGGGGTAAAAAGTAAAAAAGGCGGGCACTGCCCGCCTCAAAAGCATTGCGCTGAACTCACGATTATCTTTGATCCAGCCGTTTCTTAATGAGCAATTCCGAAAGTTCGGGCACAACTTCCCAGGCAATTTCGCGTACGACCTTGTCTGAAAGGTGTTCGACTACACGCCGAGAAATAGCTTCGATGGCTGCCGCCGAAAGATCGCCCTGGCTTGGTTCCGCCATTCGACCACTTGCCTGCGATGCGTCGCTGATCGTTTGTTCCGTTGTAACGGCTGCGGTTTCGTCGGAGCCTTCATTAACGCCCGTCAGCGGCGCACTTGAAGACTGGACCGGCGCAACGTCCACGTCCAGTTCGAAATCGTCCGCGACATCTGCCCCTGCAAAGCTATCAACATCGCCAAGGTCCAAAACACCATCATCGTCGTAAGGCGGCGCCGCCGCGATTTCCTCGCTAATAAGCTGGTCCGGTTGAAATTCACCGACGGTTACGACGTCACCGCTTTCGGTGGCCTCAGCGCCCTGCTCTTCCGGCAAAATCTCCACCTCGATGTTTTCAGAATCGTTTTCGTGAGCGGCAGCGACCGGTTCCAGCTGTTGTGTGTCCGCGGTCTGAAGTTCGATGTCGGGTGGACAAGTGTGTTCCGCGGCCATCTCAGGTGCTTCCATCACGCCGGCCTCAACAAAAACTCTCGGCGAGGCGTGATCGACTGCTTCCACTTCGCTCACTGGTACTCTCTCCTGGTCCATTTCTCGTGCTGCGTAATGATCCGACTCTATTTCTTCGGTCCTCGAAGTCTCGGCGGCAAAGGTCGAATTGTCATCGTCTGATTCGGTTTGGACGTTGGGATGCGTACGGTTGACGAGCGAGCCAACGCGGCTCACTAAATCACGAATCGATTGGAATGGCTTTGTCACAACGTCATCCGCGCCTGCGCGTTTTGCTTCGGCTTCATCAAACGGTTCGAACGAGCCAACCAGAAGCATAACAGGCACGCCGCGAAATTGCTCGCTCTGTTTGATGAATTTGCACAGTTCATACCCATCAACGCCCGGCATGAACACATCGGCAAGGACCACATCGGGCTTTGACTGATTTAGTTTTTCCAGAGCGTCCCGGCCATCACCGGTAGTGATGACCTGCATGCCTTCGTCCGTGAACGTGAGGTCGATGACTTTTTGAATGGCTACGGAATCGTCAGCGAGCAGTAGGATTCGTCCAGGAATCACGAGAGGCACTCCGATCGGGCAACCAATTGGGGCGGCGGGCAAGACCGCTGATTTGAACCTAGCACTCGCGCGAAAACTGCGTCAAGGGTTTTTGTTCGGACGACGCGCAAATGAGCGGCCAATATTGGGGCGTTTTGATTAACGGCCGGGGCCAGACAGCGTAATGTCATCCGGCGTATTCGCCTTTCCGTCAGGGCCTACCGAGCGCAAAACGTAGGAATTTCGGGTACCTTCGTACTCGTAAGGGCGATGCCAGGCATCAAGCCGAATCACACGCGCGAGGTAATGGGGGCTGAGACGGTCCATGAGAGCCGTCTCGCTCGTGGATTCAATATAGCTGCCGCGCTCCCGTCTGAATGCATCGAGCGCGGTGGCAATTGTTTCCAATTCGGCGCGCACGCGCGAGGTCTTTTCGACATTCAACGCCCGCACGAGTGAGTCCACATCCTCCCAGTTTCGGTCGCCGGTGCGAATCTCGGCAACGCGCCATTTGTCGTTCTCGTTGACGAAGCGGAATGCGGTCTCGACCTGTGCGACGACAACCGCGGAACTCCCGAGCGAAGACACGCTCTTAACGCGCACCGCGTCTGACGGCAAGTTAATCCCCGCCATTCGTGCAATCAGCTTTCGTGCTTCCTTTGGCGAGAGATCGCCGGCGGCTTGCGTGCGGTTGACGATCAAGGTCGTAGCAGTTACGCAGGCTAAAGAGAGGACGATTACAAAACTTCGCTTCTTCAACATGAGTAGTCTCCTGAGAACAAAAAGGGGGCCTGAGCCCGCCTGGAAAATATCCTTGTTAAGTTCTCGCAAACATTTATTTGCCGGCCCTGCTCACAAGCATGCGCAGCATCGTATGGAGCTGAGTCGTCGTAAACGGTTTGGGAAGAAAAACGACGGCCCCGGCGGCGAAACTGTCTGACGAAAGCTTCGGATCCTGTTCGGCAGTCATCATCATCACGGGAATTTTCATGAATCGCTTCTCGGTGCGCATGTGCCGGACAAGTTCAGGTCCGGTGATGTGTGGCATCACGACATCGAAAATGGCTGCGGTGAAGTCTGAATCCGCTTGCAGTGTCTTATAGGCTTCACGGCCATCGCGAGAGGTGACCACTGCGAAGCCTTCTTTTTCAAGAATCGTGCTAACTAGTCGCAGGATTGCCGGATCATCATCGGCGACCAGGATCCGTCCCTTGGGTTCTCTGTCGGCTGTGTTCGTCATGATGCGAAAGCAGCTCTCATGTCTTCGGCGCTAGGCGGCTTCGACTGCTCGGCTTGATTCTCCCGATTTCAATGATAGTTCGGCGGCGAGCTTAATAGCAGCGACCATGCTCGAGTGCTCTGCCAGTCCTTTACCTGCGATGTCGAACGCGGTGCCGTGATCGACTGACGTGCGAATAAATGGCAGTCCGAGCGTCACGTTTACGGCTTCTCCGAATGAAAGGCATTTCACCGGAATCATCGCCTGATCATGATAGCACGCGATGACAGCGTCGAACTCGCCGCGCGAGGCACGCAAGTAAACGGTGTCGGCTGAAAACGGACCACGAACGTTGATGCTGTCCGCGACTCGACAACGTTCGATCGCCGGAACCATTTCCGACACTTCTTCGACGCCAAACAACCCGCCTTCCGCGCCGTGCGGGTTCAATGCTGCCATTGCAATGCGCGGCCGTTCAATGCCCCAACGATGGAGCTCGCGATCCGCCAGGCGAATCGTTTTTTCGATTCTGTCCCTGGTCACCATGCGAATGGCTTCCGCCAGTGGCACGTGTGTCGATAACAAAACAATGCGTAAGTTGGCCGCGACGAAACCCATCGCGTACTCTTCAGTAGCCGTCAAAGCCGCCAGGAACTCGGTGTGACCCGGGAAGCTGTAACCGCCGAGGAAAAGCGCGCGCTTGTTAATGGGCGCAGTGGCCATCGCGTCGATCGAACCCGCGGCGCAAAGGCTTACCGCGGCTTCGATGTAGCTCGCCGCAGCTTTTCCCGCCGCGCCCGATTCAATACCGGGCTCGACGAACCCGTTCAGATTGTCCAGATGAAAAATGATCGGCTCGTCGATGCTCGAGGGAAGCGACTCGCCTTGTCTGACAATCGCGTAGCCACACTGTAAATCCAGAGTTCTCGCGTTATGCGCGAGCACCTCAGCATTTCCAATAATTATGGGAACGCAAGAATTGCGAACTTCTTCTTCCGCGACGGCCTTGAGCACAACTTCAGGACCGATCCCTGCGGGATCGCCCATAGTTATGCCAATACGAGGCTTCGACCTGGCTGAGGAAGTGTCCTGTGATTCAGCCCGCGAGTTTCCCATCTGCCAGAATGATTGACGCGCTGCTAGTTTTCGAAAGCAGGTTCGGAGGTGTCGTGATCTGCGTGCGCTTCAGCGCGGTCGTCCGAATCGACCTTTCCTACGCGCTCTTCCGCCTTGTACATGTATTTGATATTGCGTTTGAGCACGAGCAAATTCGGCGCTGATCTTCGATTGATCTTCAGTGCGCCGCGATCGTACCACTCGATCGTGCCTTCGATTTCCTCGCCGTCCTGCAAAACCAGCACCATCGGTGTGTGGGCATCGATCTGCTTCTTGTAGTAATAGATTTCCGCGTGAGTTTCGGTTGGTGGGGGCTGCCGCTTGCGCATTTGCATCGGCGGTTGCCCGGGCCGTTGCTGCGGCATTCCACCCGGCCGCCCGCCGCCTTGCTCGGGATTTCGATTTTGTTGGGGAATTACGTCCCGCCGCGCTTTGACGTCTGCCAAAGTTGTTCGAATAAGTTTGCGATTCACAATACGCCTCCAAATGATTACGTTGAGCGCGTACGCGCCCGGAATAAAAATGCGTTCCCGCCAGAAGCGTGGCGTGTCCAAAGCCCACAGTCGCAGGCTGCGGCCTTCCAGGGAGAGTGCGCATTGACCCGTACGGAATTTCGTTAGGGATTGCGCGTCATGCTACACGACCGCCGTGGAAAACGCAAAATGCACTGATAGTGCGGATGCTTTATTGGCGAGCGAGGGTTGGCTCTACCTCAATCTGCTTTCTTGCGAATGAATGTCGGAACGTCCAAATCCTCGGAACGTTTTGAACCCAGGCCAAAATCAGGGGTTGGCGGTTCATGTCGAGGAGCGGTGGTCACCGGCATGGTCGCGCCCGCTCCAATCGCCGCCGTCATCGGCTGCCGATTGAAACCAGTCGCGATCACCGTGATCTTCATTGCATCGGCCATCGTTTCATCCACCACGTGACCGAAAATAATGTTCGCGTCGTCGTCAGCCTCCTGACGCACGATCGTTGCTGCTTCGTTCACTTCGTACAACGTCAGATCGGGACCGCCGGTAATGTTGATAAGCACACCCTTGGCGCCTTTGATCGATGCTTCTTCAAGCAGCGGCGATGAGATCGCTTCCTGAGTTGCTTCGATCGCGCGGTTCTCGCCGCGCGCGTAACCAGTCCCCATCAGCGCCATGCCCATGCCCTGCATGATCGTGCGCACGTCGGCAAAATCAAGATTGATAAACCCGGGCACGGTAATCAGATCGCTGATGCCCTGCACGGCTTGGCGCAGGACGTCGTCCGCCGCCTTGAACGCCTCGCCGATCGATGCAGTTTGCGACACGGCCGCAAAAAGTCTCTCGTTCGGAATTGTGATGACCGTGTCCACTGACTCGTGCAATTCACGTAGTCCTTGTTCGGCCTGTTCGAAACGCCGCCGGCCCTCAAACAAAAAAGGTTTCGTGACGACAGCGACGGTCAGCGCCCCCAGCTCCGTGGCCAAGGAGGCGACAATCGGAGCTCCGCCAGTGCCCGTCCCGCCGCCGAGACCCGTCGTCACGAAGACCATGTCGGACCCTTCCAACACTTCGATGATTTTGTCGGTATCTTCAAGCGCGGCCTGGCGTCCAACTTCCGGATCGGCTCCGGCGCCGAGACCTTTCGTGAGGCGGCCACCCAACTGAATTTTCACCGGCGCATGCGAACGCTTCAACGCCTGCAAATCAGTATTCGCGACTACGAAATCGATGCCTTCAATGCCGGCATCAATCATTCGATTCACGGCATTTCCGCCACCGCCGCCTACGCCGATGACTTTGATACGCGCCCCGGTGATCCGAGGCTCGTCGTCTATGAAGATGTTGATGCTTCGGCCGGTCGGCGAAGTCGAATTGTGACTTTGATTTGCCTCAGGTGTCATGCTTGCTTCCTCTCTTCCAAACCGGGAAGGCTGCCACTGCCTCTTTCGTCTATTTTGGGTTCGCTGCGCCACTAGACTCAAAATATTGCGGACAATATCTTGTGTTGACGGGGTCGCAGCATACAATACTTAGTCAGAAAATACTACTACTAAATCGATCGCGAAACTTGGAAACGAAATGTGTCAGTCGCCCTGATCCGCCACGCTTCGCGGCCATCGCGCGTTGCTCGACGACATGCGCGCGCTGCGAGACAAGTGCGAGACCTGCGGCCGCGGTCCAGGCGGGACTACGAATGTCTTCAACTAGACCGCCAAACCGATCGCGTTCCGGATAACCGATGCGAACCGGCGCATCAAACACTTGTTCCGCGACTTCCACCATCCCTTCGAGTAGCGCGCCGCCGCCAGTCAAGACAACGCCGCTCGACAACTGCCGCGTCCAGTTTGAGTCCTTCAATTCATCGGCGACGTGCATCAGCACTTCTTCAGCGCGCGGTTGCAGGATGTCGCACAGAATCTGTCGCGAAAGTTGGCGTGGCGCCCGGCCACCGACTGATGGAACATCGACCATCTCGCTACGCATAGCGTCGCTGAGTGACGCACTCGACGCGCAACCGAAAATACGTTTTATTTTTTCCGCTTCGGGAATCGGCGTGCGCAATCCGAAGGCAATGTCATTTGTAAAGTGCGAACCGCCCAGCGGAAATACCGCCGTGTGTTGCACCGCGCCACGCTGGTAGACGCACAGCCCGGTGGTTTCCGCGCCAATATCAACCAGCGCAGAGCCGTATTCTTTATCGTCTTCGGTTAAGCTCGCCTCAGCCGCGGCAAGTTGTTCCAGCACCATGTCAGCCACAATCAGCCCCGCGCGATTTACCGCATTAATTGCATTCTGCCGGGCCGTCACCGGACTTGTGACGATGTGAACCTTCACGGCCAGGCGCGCCCCGGTCATTCCGATCGGATCGTTAATCCCGTCCTGATCGTCAACGATGAATTCCTGGGGCAGTCGATCGACAATCTCGCGTCCCGCAGGAAGCTGAATGGCGCAGGCTGAATCAATCGCCCGGCGCACGTCTTCGTTGGTAATTTCGTGCTCACGACTGGCGACGGCCACAATCGCCTGTCCGTTGAAGCCCATGATGTGCGACCCGGCGAGATTGATCGTCACTTCCTGCGTCTGCACGCCGCTCATTCTTTCGGCTTCTTCGACGGCACGACGAATAGATTCGACAGCCGCCTCAGGATTTACAATCACACCCTTGCGCAGGCCGCGCGAATCCGCCTCGCCGGTTCCGATCACATGCAACAAGCCATCTTCACCAGGGGCCGCGACGATGCACGTCACGCGACTGGTGCCGATGTCGAGTCCGATGGTGTGCGTCGACCGTTTCGCCATATCCCTGAATCAGCGTTTGCGCGATTGATTTGCGTGTGCTGTTTTCTCGCCGCGCGTATTCGGCTTACGTTTGTTGTCCCTTGCCGGCTTCGCGTCAGTTCGTTTCTTTGCTGCCACCACAATTGGTTTGGCGAGATCACTTACGGCCGGCTTCGTGTGATCGGAAGCAGCCTCTGGATTGTTTTCATTGGCCGTGACGCTACCACCGGAGCTACGTCCCAAAACAATGCTATTGCCGGTTATGTCCACGTATGTGATCAGATTCGCCTGCCCTGCCTCCTTATAACGATCGAGTACATCGAGGGCGGTCTTCAAACGACTGCCGAGATCCTGCGCGCCGACACGAACTTCGATCTGCGAATCATCGCCGGCGAGTTGCGCGCGAACGTCGCGAACATCGAACAAGTTGATTTCACTGATTCGATCTGTGAGGCCAACCGCCTGCCACTCGCGCAGCGCTTCCTGGTACTTCTTGACGCGTTCCGCGTTCTCTTCGCGCGCCTCGTTCGTGCCGTCTTCGTTCCAACCAAGGATGAAGAATGGCGGCGTTCGATCGGTTGATTTCATCTGTTCCAGGGTCACACCTTCTTCATCTACCCAAACAAAGTGACCGGCAGAATTGCGGATGACAGCTAGCGGCACGCGTTCCGTGATGCGGACGCGTAAGGTGTCGGGCAACACGCGCGTGATGACAGCCCGCCGAACGCCCGGCAGTCGCCCAATCTCCGCACTCAAGGCCGGCAAATCGGCGCGCCAAACACCGGTGCGCGAAACCGCGCGACGAACCAGCCCTGCGATGTCTTCGGCCGAAGTGCGTGAGGTTCCGGCAACTTCGACCGCGCGCACCTGAAACAGCGATGCGGAAGACGCCGCGCGATATCCGATTGCCAAACCGATGACAGCAAGAATCGCGAACGCGACTTTCATCACAGTCGGAACATACGCAAGCAACGCGCGCGCAGAAAACCGCGACGATTCTTTACGGCCGCGACGCGCGGGCCGTGCCGAACCTTTTGCGGATGGTGCGCCGCGCCGAACAGGACGTGATGCGATGACTTGTTCTCTCATATTCGTGGCACAGACTTTAGTCTGTGATTGTTGCTATCAAATCTGAACACAGACTGAAGTCCGGGCTACTTACTGCTCCAGAGTTCCACCTCGTACTCCAAATCGATTCCATGTTCGCGTTTTACGCGCTCGCGAATCTCCTCCGCCAGCGCCAACGCATCGGCGGCCTTCGCCTCCTCGCCTTCCGTAACAATGAAGTTCGCGTGCTTTTCAGACACGACGGCGCCGCCCTTACGCGTCCCCTTCATCCCGAGGTCATCGATCATCTTGCCGGTGCCGACCGGACTAGAGGGCGCGTTCTTGAAAAAGCACCCGGCAGACCGAGCGCCGTGTGGCTGTGTCGCCATCCGTTGGCCCTTCGCTTTTTCCATCCGCTCCCGGATCTTCTCCGGGTCGCCGCGCTGCAAATGCAACGTCGCCCCGAGGAGCAATTCGCCCTCGCGAAACGATGTGTGACGATAGTTCCAGTGCACGTCGGTGCCGGGGATTTCCGCTACGCGACCATCGCGCGCGACGCGAATAGTCTCAACGACGGTTCCGATCTCTTGTCCATACGCCCCGGCGTTCATCCACAGCGCGCCGCCCACGGTTCCCGGAATTCCATTGAGTCCTTCGATCCCGGAGAGACTCTGTCGCGCCGCATCGACGCACAGACGTGGCAGCGAGTAACCGGCGCTGACGGAAACTCGTTCGCCATCGAATACCGGCTCGCTCTTCAGCTCTTTCAGACTGAGGATTACGTAGTGATGTTCGCCGTCGTCTGCCAGCACGTTGCTGCCTGACCCCAGCGGTCGCCAGGCAATATCGTTTTGCTCAAACGCGCCCACCAGCGCTGCCGCCTGCTCTTCAGAATTTGGCGACATTACCCAATCGACGGCGCCACCGACGCGCAAGCTTGTCAGTTCAGCGAACCGCCGTCCGCGTTCCGCGCGCACGCCGACTTGTTTTACGATCTGCTCGATCGTCTCATCCCGAGTTGCGGTGTTCTCAGCCGAAACCATTCCTTCTAACTTTGGGCAGCTTGCGAAGTATCGCCGCGCAACAGCGCGAGCAACTGATCTCCGGACCGATGCACGGACCCGGCGCCCAGCGTAATGACCAAATCTCCTTCGCGCACAACCTCAGCCAAATTCGCGGCCGCATTCTCAAGCCCGCCAATGTACTCCGCGTTCTTGTGGCCATAACTCTTGATGCGGCGGGTCAACACTTCTGCGTCAACGCCTTCGATAGGCGGTTCGCTCGCAGCGTAGATATCCGTGACAAACAGGACGTCAGCGTTGTTGAAAGCGCTGGCGAACTCGTCCATCAAATCGTTTGTGCGCGTGTAGCGGTGCGGTTGAAACAGGACGACGATGCGACGATTTGGCGCGCCTATGCGCGCCGCGCTGAGCGTCGCTTTGATTTCGGTCGGGTGATGTCCGTAATCATCAACGACGGTGATGCCCTTCTCGTCTCCTTTGAACTGGAAACGTCGCTCTGCGCCGCTGAATTCGGAAAGCGCATGGGCGATCGTGTCGAATGGCACGTCGAGCTCTAGCCCGGTGGCAATCGCCGCGAGCGAGTTGTAGACGTTATGTTTGCCAGGTACGCGCAACGAGACCTTACCGAGCGCTTCGACTCCGCTTAACACTGTGACCGTCGATCCAAATGACTGATCGTAGCTAATGTCATGCGCCGAGATGTCAGCTTGCGCGCTCATTCCATAGGTGATGCGACGGCGCTCGACCTTCGGGATGACCGCCTGTACATGTGGGTCGTCGAGACAAAGAACCGCTGCGCCATAGAACGGAACTTTGTTCACAAAATCGGCGAAGCATTTCCGCACGTCTTCCATGTCATGGTAGTAATCCATGTGCTCGCGATCGATGTTCGTGACGACAGCGATCATCGGCGTGAGCATTAGAAACGAGCGATCGCTTTCATCGGCTTCAACCACCATTAACTCACTCTTTCCGAGCCGCGCGTTTGAACGATACGAACGCACGATGCCGCCGACCACGAAAGTCGGATCGAGACCGGCAGTGCCGAGCACAGTCGCCACCATCGAAGTAGTGGTTGTCTTTCCATGTGAACCAGCGCACGCGACGGTGTAAGGCTTCATGCGCATGAGTTCCGCCAGCATTTCGGCGCGCGGAATGACGGGAATCGAGCGCCGGCGCGCTTCTCCGATCTCAGGATTGTCATCGCGCACCGCTGTGGATCGCACGACCACGTGAGCGTCGCCAACGTTCTCAGCCGCATGGCCTTCGGTAACCTCGACACCTAAGGCTTCGAGTCGCGCGGTGACTTCAGATTTCTTTTGGTCCGATCCGGTAACGCGAAAACCCAGGTTTGCCAACACTTCGGCGATGCCCGACATGCCAATGCCGCCGATGCCAACGAAGTGAATGTGCTGGAAAGGTCTGAACATTTAGCGTTCTACAGGTTCCCGATCACGTGTTCTCTTATTTTCATTTGTCATTTTCCATTTATCATTTTTCATTTGTTGATTCGCAACCCGCAGCATTCGACATTGTACTCGCGGCTTCGATGGCAACTGACAAATGTCAAATAAGAAATGGAAAATGCTTAGTTCTTCCGGCGCGCTACCGTCTTCTCAATCAAGTCCACGGCTGCTTCCGCCGCGTCTCGCCCCGCCATCTTACGCGCTGCCGATTCCATGTGTGTGATCTCATCGGGAGAACCAACTAACGCAACAATCTCGCGAGCTAAACGTTCTCCGCTAAGTTCATCCTGATGGATCATTCGCGCCGCGCCGGCGTTCTTTAGCGCTTCGGCGTTGCGTGTCTGCTCCAACTGGCCCGGCAAAGGAATCATAATCGCAGCCTTCCCCGCCGCCATCAGCTCAGCGCTGGTCGTCGCTCCCGCACGAGCGATGATCAAGTCGTTCGAAGCAAACGCGCTCATCATGTCGTCGATGTATTCGCGCACATCAGCGTTGCGCCAACCACTGTCGTTGTAGGCCTTACGCACCATTGAAGAATCAGCAGAGCCTGTTTGATGCGTCACCTGCAACTGCTCACGATGCGCTGCCAGATGCGGTAGGGCGGCAATCATCGCGTTGTTAATGGCGCGCGACCCTTGCGACCCTCCGAACAAGAGCAGCGATACTTTTTTGTGATCGCGCTGCTTCGGTTTGATTTCAAAGAACTCGCGTCGCACAGGATTTCCAGTCACCACGCTCTTGCCAGGAAAGTACGGAAGCGTCGCCTCGAACGAGAGCGCTGCCGTATCCACGAAACGAGCCAAACGCCGATTCGTGAATCCGGGCACCGCGTTCGGTTCCACCAGCACCGTCGGCACGCTCATCAGTGAAGCCGCCATGAGGACCGGGCCGCTCACGTAGCCTCCGACGCCGACGACCACATCCGGCGCAAACGATTTGATGATGCGACGCGCCGCCAAAAAACTCTTCGGCAGAATTAGTAAGCCACGGAGCCTTTGCATCAGCCCCATGTTCACCAGTCCCGCGCTTTCAATGAGCGAAAGTTCAAAGCCCGCTTGCGGTACCAGACGATTTTCCAGCCCTCGCGCCGTGCCCACGAACCTCACAACCGACGCCGGGTTCCGCCGCATGACCTCTTTGGCGACGGCCAGGCCGGGATAGATGTGTCCGCCGGTGCCACCGGCAGCGATCAAGACACGCATCGCTTCTCAATGCGCCCGCGCCATCGCACGCTGTCTCATACGCTGGCCTCGCGCGCGACGCGCGGGCTGCAAATCTTCCTCGGAATCGTCCTCGTCATAAACGTTGCGACGGCCGGATCTCGCGAACTGCGAAATGTTCAAGAGAATTCCCACACCCGCGAGCGTCGGCACCAAAGATGATCCACCGTAGGAGATGAACGGCAGCGGAATGCCTTTTGTCGGCAAAAGCGCGAGCACCACACTCATGTTCAGTAACGCCTGTGCGACGATTCCAACCACGATCCCGATGCCGAGCAACATGCCGAATCGATCGGGCGCACGCAAAGCCGCGCGCATGCCGCGCCACAGAAAAACGGCGAACACAAAAATCACAATCAGCGCACCGATCAATCCCAACTCTTCACCAATCACGGCAAAGATAAAATCAGAATGTGCGAAAGGAAGGAACAGAAGTTTCTGTCTGCCCTGCGCAAAGCCGAGTCCGTGTTGACCGCCGGAGCCCACCGCAATCAGCGATTGCACCACCTGGTAACCGGTGCCTTGGGCGTCCGCCCACGGATTAATGAAGGCCACGAGGCGTCGCATGCGGAAGGGCGTAAAGATCAGCATCTTGCCGACAAACAAAAGCGCCGGCACAGTTGCCAACGCGAGCTGTCTTGGCCGCACGCCACCCGCAAAGCACATTGTAAAGGCGATGATTGCGAGCATCAGCGCGGTTCCCAGATCAGGCTCCTTCGCAACCAGTCCCGCGAAGATCGCCAGCGCGGCCATACAAGGCACAAATGTCTTCCAGAACGATCCTTCGTCTCCAGTGCGTCGTTCGATGACATACGCCACAAAGATTGCGAGCGACAGTTTGGCTAACTCTGACGGTTGCGCCGAGAAGCCGCTCAATTTGATCCAGCGCCGCGCGCCGTTGACGGGCGGAAAGGCGAACACGGCGAGCAGAAGCAAAATCGTGAGCAGGAGCACCCCATAGACGATCCAGCTACGATTCAATCGCCGGTAATCGAACCGCATCGTCACGAACATCGCTCCGAAACCGATTAGCGTCCAAATACCTTGCTTGACCACGTAATGAAACTGGCTGTGGTTCTCCTGTACCGCAATTATCGCTGACGCGCTGTAAACCATCACCACGCCGAACAGCGCGAGACCGACGGTCGCTGAGAAAAGCCATTTGTCGACGATTGGTTTCTGGGTCATTGGTTTGCTGAGTCCAACGTTCAATGTCCAATGTCCAACGTCATTTAGGTTGACCTTGGACTTTGGACTTTAGACTTTGGACCTCTTCTTTAAAAACGCGCCCCCGATGTTCGAAACTCTCGAACATGTCAAAGCTCGCACATGCGGGGGCTAACAAGACAACGTCGCCGCGTTGCGCTGCAGCGAACCCGCGTTGAACGGCATCAGCCATGGTCGTTGCGTGCTCGAACGGTGCGGCATCTCCCAATTCACGTTCAATCGCCGGCGCGTCTTCACCAATTAAGATCAGCTTGCGCACGTGCGCAGTCACGAGTTCTGCCAGGGGCGCGTAAGGCGCCTTCTTGCCGAGGCCGCCCAGAATCAAAACGATCTTCCCGGTGTCTTCGGCGAAAGCTGCCAGCGCTTTGATCGTGGCGTCCACACTCGTCGCTTTTGAATCGTTGTAGAACCGGACGCCCTCGATCTCGGCGACCTCTTCCAGGCGATGTTCGACCGGACGGAAGTTGCGCACTGTTTCGCGCAGAGATTCCGGCGCGACACCGCATGCCAACCCAGCGGCTGCGGCGGCAAGCACGTTCTCGACGTTGTGCAGGCCTTGCAGCTTCAGATCATCTCGCGTCATCACAACGCGCTCCGGAGTTTTCGCGGTCAGGGAGGGCGCTTGCCCCCGCGAAATCAAGTCACGTCCGCGCAGAAACATTCCCTCGCCCAGTTCGCTTTGTACGCTGAACTGCACAACATGCGCGCGCAGGCCGTTCGCCCACGACGAAACAATTTCGTCGTCAGCGTTCAGGATCGCGACGTCGCTTGCGGTTTGATTCATGAAGACGCGATGCTTGGCCGATGCGTAATCCATCAGCGACTCGTAACGGTCCATATGGTTCGGCGTGACGTTTAGCACCGCCGCCACCGCCGGATGGAAATCAACGATCGTCTCTAATTGAAAGCTGGAGACTTCCACAACTGTCCACCCATCTGCGCGCGACGATCCAATCATTGAGATCAGCGGCGTGCCGATGTTGCCGCCAACTTGCACGTGCAGTCCGCCGTCCTTGAGCATCTCTCCAATCAAAGTGGTCGTTGTTGTCTTCCCGTTAGTTCCCGTGATCGCGACAATTCGTCCGCGCAGGAACCTCGCCGCGAGTTCGATTTCGCCGATGACTTCAACTCCACGGCGCTCAGCATAGCGAATCGGAATCGCCTTCGTCGGCACGCCCGGGCTGACAATCAGCAAATCAATCTGATCGAGCAGCCATGACGGCGGATCGCCTTCGACGAGCCCCACGCCTTCAGTTTTCAAATCGAGCGCTTGCTGCGACCATTCGCTCAACGGCTTGCGATCGTTCAGCGCCACCGTCGCGCCGCGTTGCACCAGGAATCGCGCACTGGCAATGCCGCTGCGCGCCGCGCCGATGACTAAAGCTTTCCGTCCTTCCAGTTTCAAGTTCCAAGTTTCAAGTCTCAAGTTCGCTGTTCCAACTTGAAACTTGGAACTTGAAACTTGAAACTATCTCAGCTTCAGCGTCGACAGACTCAACAGCGCAAACAGAATCGCCAGGATCAAAAATCGAAAAACGATCTTCGGCTCTTTCCAGCCGGCCATTTCAAAGTGATGATGCAGCGGGGTCATCTTGAAGATGCGCCGGCCCACTCCGCTCGTCCGCTTGGTCATCTTGAAAACGCTGACCTGTAGCATCACCGAAAGCGCTTCCATCACGAACACGCCGCCCACCATTACCAGCATGAATTCCTGCTTGGTCAGCACCGCCACTGTGCCAATCGCGCCGCCGATTGCGAGACTCCCGACGTCCCCCATGAAAACTTCCGCGGGTGGTGCATTGAACCAGAGAAAACCGAGACTCGCGCCCGCCATCGCTCCACAAAACACAGTCAATTCCGCCGCTTCCGGACGATGCGTCAAATCCAAATAACTCGCCCAGCGCGCGTCGCTGCTCAAATAAGTGAACGCAGTCAACGCCGTCGTCGCAATGAACGTTACGCTGATCGCCAAACCGTCGAGTCCATCCGTCAAATTCACCGCATTCGTCCAGCCGAGCAGCACGATCACAATCAGAGCAAGATAGAGATACGGGCCAATCGTGCTGATCCCGTTCGGCACCGCCGTCTCTTTGAAGAATGGAATGCTGACGTTCCACGAATACTTCGTCTGCAAATACCGCGTGGCGATGAACAGCGCCACCCAAACTGCGCACGCGATCATGAACTGGAACACCAGTTTTTGCCGGGCTGTCAGTCCCAGACTGCGCTGCTTCACCAGCTTCAAGTAATCGTCCGCGAACCCGACGGCACCAAATCCGAGCGTTGCCACCACCGTAATCCAAACGTAGAGACTCGACAGCCGCGCCCAAAGCAATGTCGAGAGGATCACTGAGCACCCAATCAGCAAACCGCCCATGGTCGGCGTGTCGCGTTTGGCCATGTGCGCCTGCGGACCTTCTTCGCGAATTTGCTGACCGATGTTCCAACTCTTCAGCCCTTCGATTACCTTGCGTCCAAACAGCAGCGACATCAGCAGCGCCGTAATCGCCGCCCACGCAGTGCGAAACGTGACGTACTGAAAAACGTTGAGAGCTTTTACGAGATACCACTCGCGATCTTTGAAGTGGGTATAAATCAGCTCGTAAAAGATGTAATAGATCATTCGTCAGTCAACTGGGCTTTGTACTTTGATCTTTGGACTTTGACTTCTCTGCAAAAAGACTCAGTCAGAAGCCGGAAAACGTCCTCGAATGCCACGTCAAAGCACAAAGTACCAAGTTCAAAGAACAGCATCACTCATGTACCGGCTAACGCGAAACGCGCTTTTATAGCTTTAACAACCTTGTCAGTTTCAACGCTGCGCGAACCCTTGACCAACACCAAATCGCCTTCGCGAACTTCATCGGCGGCTGCCGCTGCGGCTTCGTCGGACCCTGCGAAGAAGCGTGCGGACTGAAGTCCGCCCTCGCGCGCTCCGGCAACGATTTCGCTGCCCAAACCGCGCACGCCCCACAGCACATCAATGCCGAGTTCGGCGATTTCGCGTCCCGCTTGGTGATGCATGGCCGGGGCCGCGGGACCGAGTTCCATCATCTCGCCGGCGATCACAAATCTTCGCTTCACTTTCTCACGCGCTTCAGCGACCGTGCGCACCATGCTCAGCAGCGATCGCGGATTCGAATTGTATGAATCGTCAAGGACGGTGAACCCGGCAGCAAAATCCAAAACCTCGCCGCGCATCTTCGGAGGCTTGGCTGAACTCAATGCATTTGCGATCAGCTCCGGCTTGATTTTCAAAGCTGTCGCGACGGCTGACGCCGCCAGCGCATTCATCAAATTATGGCCGCCGGTCATCGGCAGACTTGCCGCCGCATCGCCGTTCGGCGTTTGCAAACGAAACTGGATCGATCCGAATCGCGACGTGTCCACTTCACGCGCCATCACGTCAGCTTCGTTTTCAATCCCGAACGTTAACACCGGCCCTTCGGTTTTTGACTTCATCTGCATCACTAATTCGTCATCCGCGTTGAGGACCGCCACACCGCCAGGTTTCAAACCCTCGACCAGCTCAGCTTTCATCGCGGCAATCGTCTCGATCGTGCCGAGATGTTCGAGGTGGACCGGCGCCACCATCAACTCTACGCCGATATCCGGCGGCGTGATCTGCACCAACCGCCGGATTTCGTGCGTCGGGGAGGACATGCCCATTTCAAGCACCGCGAGGTCGAAATCCTCTGGACGACGACCGCGGCTCACCATCTGCAAAACGGACAGCGGCAGCCCGAGTCCGTTGTTATAATTGCGTTCGCTTTTGAGCACGCGATGACCAGCGCATGTAAGCAGGTGCGCAGTCAACTCTTTCGTCGTGGTCTTCCCCGCGCTGCCGGTGATGCCGATGACCGGCCGCGCCCATTGCTCGTAAAGTTTTCGCGCGAGCGTTTGCAGAGCTGCGATCGCATCGGCAACGAGCAACAATCGATCCCTTAACTGCGCGAGCTTCTCGTCCGAAGCAATCCGATCGCGCCGCGCGACTGCGGCGATTGCGCCACGATCAAATGCCGATTGGATAAAATTATGAGCATCGGCAAACTGTCCGTTGAAGCCTGCGCGTTCGTAATCCGGTTGAGACAAGGCGAAAAAAAGCTCGCCCGCTTCCGTGGTGCGCGAATCGATCGAGAAATCAACTATTTGTTTGTCAAAGAGCTCCGGGCGCAGGCTGTTCACGTCTGCCCCCATCAATTCTGCTACGGTGCGAATGTTCACGTTGAGTCAAAACCACCTGCGGTAGCGGGTGGTTGTTCTTTGATATTGATCCTTGTCTTTATCAAGATCAACCGCCCGCTACCGCAGGCGGTGCTGACTCAATTCCGTCGATCAAACTCAACGCGCACTGTTTGGCCGGAACTCAGTTCCGCACCTGCTGAAGGATATTGACGAATCGCGCGCCCGCCCCCCTTCGCCTCCAGATTCAAACCAAGCTGCGAGCACATGCGCGCCACGTCCCGCACGCTTTGTCCGCGCAAGTCAGGCATCAAAGCGCCACGCTTGGTCGCGGGAGCAAACACAACTTCGCGCGAACTGCTGCTGTAATTCTTTGCAATCGTCGGCAAGCTAGCCGCGCGTTGCTCCTGGTCTTGGATCTCACGCGGTGATGGCTGGCGATTCTCAGCAATCAACTGCGGTGCACTTTTCGTCTCAGCGTCAGGCGTCACGCTCAACTCAGGTAGTATCTGTTCTGCGATTTCGCGGAACACGGGGGCAGCCACGTCGCCCCCGTGGTAGGCTCCCCGGGGCTCGTCAATTACGACGATGATGACGACCGCAGGATTGTTGACTGGGGCAAAGCCGACAAACGATCCGATGTACTTCGTCGCCGAATATGTCCTTGTCTTCGGATCGATTTTTTGCGCCGTACCGGTTTTGCCGGCGGCCGTGTAGCCTTCGACCTGGGCCTTGCGCGCGGTACCGTGAAGCGTCACGCCTTCCATCATGCCGCGTAACTTCTCAACGGTTTCCTGCTTCAGCGCTGGACGCGATTCCGGCTTGGCTTGAAACATGATTGACCCGTCAGGCGAGCGCATTTCGCGCACGATGTGCGGCTTAACCCAACTGCCGCCGTTCGCAATCACAGAGTAAGCCGTCGCCATTTGCAACGGGGTCACACCAACTTCCTGGCCGATTGCGATCGAGCCGATTGATGACGGCTGCCAACGATTGACTGGCCGAAAGATTCCCGCGGATTCGCCGGGCAAGTCGATTCCGGTCCGCGATCCAAAACCAAGCCGTTTCGCGAATTCATACATTGATTCGTTGCCAAGCAGCAGACCCAGCTTGATCGCTCCGACGTTGCTCGATTTCGCCAGCGCATCGGCTATGGTCAGCACGCCGTACGGGTGACCGTCATGGATCAGGCGACCCGCAACGGTAATTGAACCCATCTGGCAGTTGATTTTGTCGTCAGGCTGGACCAGTCCTCTCTCCAAGGCCGCGGAATAAGCAACCACTTTGAATGTCGAACCCGGCTCGTAAATATTTTGCAGTGCCCAGTTCGTGCGGACTTCGGGTGACTCTTTCCCTGGCTGATTCGGATCGAATGCCGGAGCATTCGCCAGCGCCAGAATTTCGCCGGTACGCGGATCCATCACTATGGCCGTGCCGGATTTCGCGTTGCTGCGCTCGACAGCGGCGAACAACGCCTGCTCAGTCCGATACTGAATTGTTTGATCGATTGTCAGGACAACGGTCTGACCGGGATGCGGCTGGACCTCGTAACTTTCAAACGCGCGCCGCTCGCGGTCAACCTCGTAAAAAACCTTACCGCCTTCACCCCGAATCTTTTCGTTGTAAAACTGTTCGACACCGCCCAGTCCAATCTCGTCCGTGCCAACAAAACCAAGCACGTGAGCGGCGAGACCATCATTCGGGTAATAACGCTTCGGCTCTTTCCGCGAATACACGCCGTCAAGCGTCATCGCGTCGAGCTTAGTCGCACTTTCCAGATCGATCCGGCGGATGAGCCAAATAAATTTCTTGTTCGACTCCTTGGCTTCGCGAATCTTCGCGATTAATTCGTCCTTGTTTTGATTCGTTACCGAAGCAATCTTCCGTGCGGTTTCACTCACGTTTTCAATTTCGCGCGGGTCGGCAAAAAAAGATGCCGTATCAATGCTGCGGGCAAGCTCTCGGCCCTGCCGATCGAGCAGCAGTCCACGCGTCGGGCTGGTTTCGACTGCGCCTAGTTGTTGGTTCTTGGCACGCGCAGACAGTTCGTCGTGCTGAGAGATTTGAAGTTGCGCCAAACGCGCGCCGACAATCACCATCCACGCGACCAGGCCAAGCGCCACGAACATTGCGCGGCGGCGCGGGTCAGCGGCTTCTCGGTCAATGGCGGCGGAACGAAGCGGCACTCAGATGCTCCTGACACTGTGATAACGCTCTAAAGTGATTTCTTGCGTGACGGCTTGGCCGACGTCTGTCCCGGCACCTTGGTAATTGTTTTCGCACTCGGTTTGACGTTCGGCTTCGCCGCGTTGTCATTCGATTGAATTGTGACCTTGTCTTTCGCGTTCTTCGCAGCTTGCCGCAGCGGATCGATTTGCGCGGCTTGCAACGGCTGCATGCCTAATCGCTTCGCCGCTTGTTCCAACTTCACCGGACTCGTCGCTTCTTCCCGCTGCAGGATGAGTCGTCGTTGCTGCTCCGCCAATTGATCCCGTTCGCGCCGCAAATTCTCAGTCTCGTACCCATATCTCAGCGCCACGAAATGCTGTCGCCCCGCATACACAAACCCGCACGTCAGCCCCAGGCCGACTACTAACAAGAGCGCGAGGCGAAGAAACGCTTCGGTATCTTTTTCGCGAGCGACGGGAGCATTGCGATGTTTTGCGGGTACGCGCCGAATCATTTCGCTTCTCCTAAAACGGTCGCGCCAAAAAAAGGAGGTGAACTAGAGTTTGGCCGCGACTCTCAACTTTGCACTACGTGCGCGGGGGTTCTCGGCAATTTCAATCTCGCTGGGCGTCACCGGCCGCCGCGTTAGGATTTCGATTGCTTTCCGTGCTCCGCAAGTACATTGCGGCGCGCGCGGCGGACACTGACAGCGTCCCGAAAGCTTCAACAGCGTTCGCTTGATAATCCGATCTTCAAGCGAGTGAAAACTGATTACCGCGAGACGGCCATGCGGCTCTAATGCGTCAATCGCGTCGGCTACGAATTGGTCGAGGCCTTCGAGCTCCCGATTGACTGCGATGCGCAGCGCTTGAAACGTGCGCGTGGCTGGGTGGATCCTCCGTTGTTTTCCGCCGATTGCGCGTTCGACCAGCTCCGCAAGCTCAGTGGTCGTTTGAATCGGGTTGCCGGCTTCTCTTCTTTCGACGATCCGCCGGGCAATGCGCCGTGAGCGACGCTCTTCGCCGTATTCAAAAATGAGGCGCGCAATTTCTACTTCAGAAAGACGACCGAGCAACTCTGCCGCCGTTTCGCCGCTCGATTGATCCAAGCGCATGTCGAGCGGCGCTTCATGCCGAAAGCTGAATCCGCGCGAGGGCGAATCCAACTGCAACGATGAAACGCCAAGGTCAGCAAGAATGCCGCGCACGATGCTGACTTTCGCTGTCGCGAGGACCCGCGTAAGTTCACGAAAGTCAGCGTGCACAGCGCGAAAGCGGCCACCGAACTTCGCTAATCGCTTTCTCGCCTCACCAAGCGCTTCTTCGTCGCGATCGATCCCCAGCACTTGCGCGTTGGCCGACGCTTGCAAAATTGCTTCGCTATGCCCGCCCAGGCCTACCGTGCAATCGACAAAGAATCCGCCGCGCTCAACGGCGAGGAACTCGATCGTCTCTCGAAGTAGCACAGGGCGATGATCCAACGTGCCCCTGCCCCCCAAAGGCTCCGCCATCACCACCGCCCCGTGATCTCGTTCAAAGAACAAAAAGTGAGCAGTGAGCAGTTACCAGTGAGCAGTCGTTGCATTAATTGATGACTACTCATCATGAACAACTCACTTAAGACAAATTTTCAACCAACTGCTTACTGCTTACTGCTCACTCTTCAAATACCGAGCCTTGCAATCGCCGCCTCGTCTTCCTCGGTGTAAGGATCCGAGAGCAAGCGCTGCTGGAACTTGTCCAGCTCCCAAACTTCAAGGTATGTCAAATAACCAAGTACGGCGACGTCGCCTACGACTTGGGCGCTCTTCCTCAGTAGAGGATGAATCAGAACGCGTCCCTGCGTGTCCATCGACGACTGCTGGCCGTAGTAATTTGTCCTGTCAAGGAACTTTCTTCTCGCTGGGTCCATCGAGGGCAACAAGCTAAGCCGCTGTTCGATGGCTTCCCACTCCGGCATCGGGTAGATGCGAACGCAATCACCCGTTAAGCTGGTCACGTACAGCGCGGCGCCGTACTTCTCATCGACATAACGACGAAAGAGGGTCGGCACTTTGAGCCGCCCTTTCGAGTCGATTCGCGCTGTGTAATTGCCCCGGAGCATCCGAGCTGGAAATTGAGACTAGAGGAGACGGCGGTACGATTTGCGCCCGTTTTGCTTTGGTTCGTGTCGTTGAGGCCACCTCGCTCCACTTCACTCCACCGGCGCATCCTACGCCCGTATCCACGGGCTGTCAAGAGTTTTTCTAGATTTTTTTGTGGTAGTCTGCGGCGAGGCACGTGTCAGCACCCGGAGCAGTAGCGAGGGATCAAAGTAGCTGCCGGATCCGGTCGCTAACGCCCCGGTCTGACAT
>JBKPPE010000249.1:0-5382 GCA_046733375.1 Acidobacteriota bacterium
GGCACGTATCGCGTCGACACTTCGCGCAGTGACGACGCGCGCAACGCCGCAGACCGAGCTACTCGCGATCTCGCGCCAAGTGAACGTCGCCGATTGATTGACGCGGTTACCCAGCGACTGGAAGCACCCGCTGAACTTGCGCTCGACGTGCGCGGCCAAAACGTGACACTGGCGTCGACGCGGGCTTCGCAGATTTCGTTTGTCGCTGACGGGCGTGAACGAGTCGAGACGAATGCGAACAATCGCACAGTCCGTTCGCGAGCGACTTTGAATGGCGATCAATTGATGGTGAGCACCACCGGAGATCGCGGGAATGATTTTTCAGTTACATTTGATGCAATCGACAACGGGCAGCGGCTCAGCGTCACGCGTCGAGTCTATGTTCAAGGCCTGACGTCGCCGGTAGTCGTGCAGAGTGTCTATGACAAAACGTCGGATGTCGCACGGTTCGACATCTATAATCCGTCAGCGACTCCGGGCTACCCGACATCGAACGCGGGGTTCGTGGTGCCCGATGGCACGCGCATAGTCGGTGTCCTCGACAGCGATCTTTCCACGCGCACGGCGGCTGTGGGCGATCGGTTCACGCTCCGCGTAACTGCGCCGGGCGAATTCGCCGACGCCACGATCGAAGGCCATGTGTCGCAGATCGAGCGGAGCGGACGGCTCACCGGGCGATCAGTGATGACGCTCGACTTTGACAGCATCCGCTTGCGCGATGGACGCAGTTACAACTTCGGCGGTTTGGTTGAAGCTGTTCGTACGACGACGGGCGAGGACGTACGCGTCGACACTGAAGGAGCAGTTCGTGACGACAGTCAGACGACGAAGACCGAAACGCGTGCGGCCATTGGCACAGCGGTCGGCGCAGTCATCGGCGCTATCGCGGGTGGCGGTAAGGGCGCGGCCATCGGCGCGATTCTGGGAGCTGGCGGCGGTGCCGGATCGGTCTATGTTCAGGGTCGAAACGATCTGGAACTGAGTCGTGGAACTGAGATAACGCTTCGCGCGGGAGCGCCGCTAAATACACGGCGTTAGTAGTTTATGCCGCCCGATGTGCGGAAGGCCTACCGCCTTCCGTCACGCGCTGCATAAAAGTGAAGGGCGTGGTGAGGCTCAGCCCCACCACGCCATATTTTTTTGCGAGTGATGCAAGGTCGCTATTGCGTTAGCTCTTTCCGAAGTTCGCGCTCTGACTCTTCACGCAGTTGTTGTCGCGCGCGTTCGGTTTCCAGGCCAAGCGGAAGATTCTTCCGCCCTTCGTCCAAACGCTGCAGCATGTAGTTCGTCTCAGCCCAGCTCGCGCCGCGACTCGCAGCTGCTTCGATCATTTGCAGACGTGCTTCCGCTTCTGCACGCCGCGAAGATCCTTCCTGCTTCAATTGTTCCAGTCGTGTCCGATCGCGATTGAGTTCTTCCATCAGCACCGCTGTATCCGGGGCGTTCAGATAACGCGCGCGGCTGAAGCGTCGCTCGACCAGCAACAAATCGCGCCGCGCATTGCCCGCAAGGCGCGAGGCGTTCAAGCGCAACGCCAGGGTCTCGCGATAGGCGTCGGCCAACAGCGGTTGTTGCTCATCCATCGATTTCAAAGCACGCTTCTCGCCAGAGGTAAGGTCTGATCGAAACCAGTCAATTTCGTCTGCTGTAATTCCATCTGAGGCTAAACGCTCGCGCACGCGCTTCACCCAGTTCCTGCGCAAAACCATTAGCACAATTGTGGTGATAATTGCCGCGATCAAACAGACTGGAATAGCCGCGACCGCCAACAGCCAAATGGGTGCGCCGCCGAAGATAAGCGCGAGAATTCCCAGCACCGCGGGCGGAACAACGGTGATAAGAGCTAGAGCGACCCACGGCGCGACAGTCCAAGCCTTTTGCGCGCGACGGTCCTTTTCCGTCAGTTTTCCGCTCTGTTCCGGGGGTTCCATGGGATGCTTCGGCTTCGAAATCATACCCTGACTAGAAATTCAGGCCAACGAACCGCGTTTTGGCTGAATCTGATGGCTGTAATATCATTTCGCCGCCAGGTCATACGAACAATCCCTATGCAGCAGTTTCCCAAAACCGCGCGCTTAGTAGCGCTTATCATGCTGGTGGTGCCGGTGGCAGTCGGGCAGGGTCGCAAAGGTCACGGTGCACCGCGCCCAGTAACAATTCCCGTAACGATTAAAGTGCACAAGCCGGAAGTCGAGATTCGTGTGGTCGATTTCATGTTGCGTGAAGATGGCGACTTGCAGAGCCTGTTGTCGATTCGGCGGCCTGCGGACAATCCCGTCACGCTGGCGGTTTTGACGCAGGATGATCTGGTCTCGTCGATCGGCAATGAAACGAAGGGGGTCGCCGCGTTTATTCGCCAGTTGCCGTCTGGCTCGCGCGTGATGGTTGGCTACATTCGCAGCGGCAGCCTTGATCTCCGCAGGAAGTTTACGACTGATCTCGAAAAGGCGGCAGGCGGTTTGCGAGCGCCCCTGGGACTTGCCAGCGCCGGTCCTTACAATCCTTACGTCGAAATCATCGAAGGCCTGAAGAGATTTGATTCGCAGCCGCTCGGCCGGCGCGCAATGATTGTCGTCTCTGATGGTATTGATATTTCGCGCGGAGCCGACAGTTCCTCGCCGAACCAAAGCATCGATCTCGACCGGGCGATCGCGGAAGCGCAGCGTCGGAGCGTGGCTGTCTACACAATCTTCGCGCCGCCGGCTGCTACCAGCGCGAATCAGTTACTGATTACCAACGGACAGAGTTGCCTGAAGAAACTTTCCGATGAAACGGGTGGTCGCGCATTTTTCCAGGGGACCGGAGCGCCCGTCAGTTTCGATCCATTTCTCAAAGAGATTAGTGCAACGCTCGATCGACAGATTGCATTGACCTATCTGTCGACCCACCCAGAAAAAGGCTTTCATCGTCTCGACGTCAAACCGGTTGATCGAGACGTCGAAATTCGCCATCCTTCAGGATTCACGCGCTAATTTGGTTACTGTGTGGTTGCCGGTAGGAGTGATCCGCGTCGGTCCGTGGCGATCGCGAACCCGTCGGCAATTTTCCCAATCATGCCGTGGAAATGAATGTCTGTCCCTGACAGCACCAGCACCACGTCCCCAGCGTGATAGCGAGGATCGTCAAGCTTAAATTGAATTACGGTGGCTTGGCCGTTCTCTTGCTCAATCGTTTCGAACTCAAACGTATTTGCGTCAACTAAATAAGTTTGAGCGTGAGTAGCGGTTCTTTGCGGTTCAGGCATTTGGTTCTCCGGCTGGATTATCGATGGGGCGGCTAGTGGGGTTCGAACCCACGACCTCCTGATCCACAGTCAGGCGCTCTAACCAACTGAGCTATAGCCGCCGTGATGCGCTCTGATGAGTGCGAAAGCAATTGTATCTGCGGCGAAGGGCGAAGAGCAAAGGGCAAAGCGTCGAACGCGAAGACAATCACGGTTTCGTGCGCCTCGCACTTTGCCCTTAGCTGTTCGCGCTTCGTTCTTTGCTTTGCGCTTTGCTCTTTGCCCTTAGCCGCAGTATCCTTCGCGCGCCTGCAAATCTTTCCGTTCAGGAGTGAGCCATGAATACCCAAAAACTCTTTCGCCCAATCGCGATTTGTCTGTCCGCACTCGTCGTAACAATCGCCGGTTGGCAGTTCTCTTCGCGCGTTCACGCGCAGAAGTCGGACAAACGGAAGACTGCGCATCCAGCTTCATCTGCGAAGACCGACACGAAAAGAGATTCGGCGACGTCCAACAACGCCGAGTACGCGGCGAAGGTCAAAGAATTCACGACCGAGTCGTACTTCATCACTGAGTTGGTAGATCACCTGCCGGCGTCCGACAAGGTTCCGTCGCCTGACAAAGTTCTGGGTTACGCCGTGGGCACGCCCGGCCACCTCACTTACACAAAGGATTTGTATCGCTACTATCGCGAGCTGGAGAAGACGACGCCGCGCGTCCGCGTGTTTACCGCGCCGGAGAAAAGCGAGGAAGGCAAAGAGCAACTGCTGATTGCGGTCGGTGACGAGACTACGCTCGCGAAACTGGATCATTACAAAGACATTACCGCGAAGCTGGCTGATCCGCGAAAAGTGAGCGACGCCGAAGCCGAACAACTGATTGGAGAAGGAAAGGCGTTTTACTGGGCCTCGGGATCAATCCATTCGCCTGAGACTGGCTCACCCGAAATGTTGATGGAACTCGCCTACCGTCTGGCAGTCGAAGAGAGTCCGTTCATCCAGGCGATTCGCAAAAAT
The DNA here is from genome assembly GCA_046733375.1 of Acidobacteriota bacterium. Taxonomy (GTDB): domain Bacteria; phylum Acidobacteriota; class Blastocatellia; order Pyrinomonadales; family Pyrinomonadaceae; genus UBA11740. The sequence goes on from JBKPPE010000249.1 coordinate 4,240, forward strand.
GTCATTGTACTGATCACGCCCGCGCTGGAAGTCGATGGACGCGACATGATGGTTGACACTTACAACTATCGCAAGGCCAATCCCGACAAAAATGCGCCGCCGCTGGTTTACTGGGGCAAGTATGTTGCGCATGACAACAATCGAGATGGTCTGGGGATGGCGCTGGCGCTTTCGCGCAATCAGATGAAGACCTTCCTCGAATACCATCCGACGATTCTGCACGACCTGCACGAATCAGTGCCGTTTCTTTACACCTCGACCGGCACCGGACCTTACAACGCGTGGCTGGATCCAATCGTTATTGATGAATGGAACATTCTCGCGTTTCACGAAATCGAGGAGATGACCAAGCGCGGTGTCCCTGGCGTTTGGACGCATGGTTTCTATGATGGCTGGGCGCCGAATTACATGTTCTACGTCGCGAACGGCCATAACTCGATCGGACGTTTCTACGAAACCTTCGGCAACAGCGTCGCGGATACGATGGATCGAACGGTGGGAGCGCAGTCGCAACGCGATTGGTTCCGACCGAATCCGCCCCAACCACGCGTGAAATGGTCGCTGCGCAACAACATCAACATGCAGGAATCGGCGATTTTGCTGGCGATGAATTTTGTTTCCAACAATAAGGACCGCTTTCTGAAGAACTTTTATCTGAAGAGCAAACGATCGGTTTCAAAAGCCAGTAACGAAGGGCCGGCCGCGTGGATCATCCCCGGCGATCAGAGTCGAGTAGTAGAAGCGGCCGATATGGTTAACCTCTTGCGATTAATGGGCGTTGAAGTTAACACTGCTGACAAGGAGATCCAGGTAAAAGATCAGAAGTTTCCGGCCGGATCTTACGTAGTTCGCATGGACCAGCCTTATTCACGAATGGCCGACATGCTGCTCGATACTCAGTACTACAACGTGAACGACCCACGGCCCTACGACGACACTGGTTGGACGCTCGGCGCCTTGCGCAATGTGAAGACGGTGCGCGTAACCGACAAAGCGGTGCTCCAGGCTCCGATGACTGTGTTGAAGCAAGACGCAAAGGTCACCGGCACTGTTTCGGCACCCGCCACGCCGATCGCGTATGTCATCAATCACAACGCCGAAAATTCCTTGATGACGCTGCGCTACAAACTGAAAGACTTGAAG
>JBKPPE010000250.1:0-11320 GCA_046733375.1 Acidobacteriota bacterium
CTACACCGGTGACACCTCGTCGGCAGCGTCAGATGTGTATAAGAGACAGGCTTCACAGAGACACCGAGAAATCGTTTTACTTCTTGACGACGTTTATCTCGCGTGTCGTTGTATTGTAGCCGCCGTTGTCCACAAGCTGACCGTTCTTATCTACCAACTCGAGTTTTACTGTGTGCTTTCCGCTCATCCAGCCGGCCAGCCAAATTGGATTCCACGAATCGATGAATTGCGGCGCGCCACCGTCGACTGTGTACCGCACGCGGTAGTCGCCGCCTTCGCTTTGCAGCTTCGCATTCGTCAACCAAAAATCAATCATGATCGGATCGGCGTCAGCGCCCGTGTACTCACCTTTCGGCCGGCTGTAAGTGAGCAACGGTTTGGCCGTGTCGACTTCGCCCGCATTGCTTTTCGCCATGTCTTTGCCTTCGCGGGCAGGTGTCGGGCTGGCGTTTGAAGCGGGACTCTTCGCCGGACTCGCCATCGTCACGCCTTTATTGGTCGTCGTCGGCTTGGTCGCGTCGCCGCCGCCTTTAACGGTAAACGTCACCAACTGAAAGGCCTCAGCGTTCTTAAAGCTCTCGTGCCAGGGCCGCGAAGGGAACACGCGCAAGGTGTGTTTGCCTTCGGCGACATTCCGCAGCTCGAACGGTTGATTCAGTTCGTAATAGGCCTCGTACGGTTGATTGTCGAGAATCACATGTATGTGATTTCCTTTTCCCGTCGCCGGATCTTTGTGGGGCATATACCCTTTCAGATCCCCGCTCAAATCCAATTTCACTTCGACGGTCGAACCATTGATCGACGCGTTGTTTGCCGGCGAAGTCACCTTCAGTGTTGGTTTCGCTTCATCCTGCTCGCCGCGTTGCTTCATCATGTCGACGATCGTCTGTGGTCGAGGAACAACTGACAGTTCCTGCGCCACCGGCGGAGAAGTAGTTGTGGTCGCAGTCGTATGCGCGTTCTCGTTTGTGCTCTGACAACTTGTCAAACAGACCGACGCAAGACAGAGGGCAATAACAGACGTAGCAATTCTCATCATGGCCTCCCGCTAAGTAATGGATTGAATTGGTGATGCTTTAGCACAAACTCAGGCGGGGAACAACTGTCTGGAGTGCGCCGGCAGAGCCTCGACTTGTCGGCACGGCGACGGCGCTTTGGATCGGGATAGGAAATCGGATCCAAAGCGGTGTCGCTGCCGCTAAATCAGGGTTGCCACTGCACGCCAAATTTCTACGCCGCGATTGGCTGTGCCTTTTTGCTATGGAGCCGCCGCTCGACCGCGCTCCAATCGATATTTGAAAAGAATGCTTCGATGTACTTCGGCCGGTCCGCAGGCTTGTAATCGAGGATGAACGCGTGCTCCCAAACGTCCATCACCAGAATTGGATCATAACCTGCGACGTTTCCCGTCTCGTGCAAAGTGATCCAGTGATTCGATAGTTGACCGCTCGCGGGACTCTGGTAGCAGATGGCCCAGCCGACCCCGCGCATCTTTCCGATGCCGACAAAGTCTGCCTTCCAAATGTCATAGCTGCCATACGATTCTTCCGCCGCTTGACGAAAATTTGTGCGACCGGTTGGATCGCCCGTGCCGCCACCGCTTTTGAGGTTGTCGAAATAGTATTCGTGCAGGACCATGCCGTTGTATTCGAAGCCTAAACGGCGCTTGAGTTCCGAATATTCGGCGAACTCTTCCTGATCGACCTTGCCGTCTTTAATGAAGTCGGCAATCTTCTCGTTCAGTTTGTTTGTTTCTTTGACGTAACCCTCGTAGAGCTTGAAATGCATCTCGAGCGTTTCGTCTGAGATGCCTTTCAAGTTACTCAGATTGAAAGTCCGCGCGTTATAAGCTTGTCCCATGATGCCCTCCGTTAAGTGAAATCACACTGTCACAGCTAACAATTTAGGCCAAATATAAAGGCAAAATGTGGCAAAGGCATGGAAAGGCTCCGCTAATCCTGTTGCGTCAAGAGAAAAAGGGCACGACTTGCGCCGTGCCCCGTTGATTGTCTACGAGATTGTTATCGACAGAACTGTCAGCCTCGTACTGGTTCTCAGCCGCTCTTGCCGCTGAAGATCAGCCAATCGCCGTGTGAAGTCCCCATGAACAGCAACATCGGTAGTGACATCCAGGCGTTCGTGCGCGAAGCGATGAATGCCTGCCGGGGTAAGGCTGCATCGGCAGGTGGACCGCCTTGCAACGCGCCAATGATCCGTTTGTTGGCGGGCCAGATGATTCCCCAGACGTTCAGCAGCATCACCAAACCGTACGCGCCGCCGATTCCGATTGAATACAACTTGTTGCTCGGCGTGTAACCACCGACTGAGAATTTGGAACTGAGGAAGCTCAAGATTCCCCAGGTCACAATTCCCGTCAGAATCAACATTACGATTGCAAAGACACGCCCGTCTTTGGTGAGCGCCGGAACTTTCTTGATGATAAGGAACTCGACCAGGAATAGAACTATCGGATAGCTGAGCCATTCGATCAGCACCACCCAAACGTTCAAGCCGGCGTTGCCAAGCGAGTTCGCATTCGTGACGTCCGATTTCAGAATGTACATCGCGAAATACGTTAGGCCGGCAAGCACCGTGACAAGCGCGCCCCAGCGGAAAAACCACAGCGACGGCAATAGCAAATCGGGATTAACTTTTTTCTTGGTGTCCGCGTCAATTTTCTTTTGCAGCGGAACGTTCACCAGATTGAAGAAATAAAGCAGACCAATCCAAGTGATACCGGCAACAAAGTGCAACCATCGCAGAATGATGCGGCCCAACTCGGCTGAGTCAGGCGCTTTGAACAAACTATCGAGCATCGCGAAACTGACAGGAAGATGAGCGGTTGACTCAATCAGCATACGTTCCTCCAGCGGCAAGTCAGTCCGCGACTCGTTTGGGACTGACAAAGGTTCGATTCAATTGTTGAGTAATGCGAGCGAAGATTACACCCAGACGCGTATGGGCGCAACACTTTCACAAGAATCGGTCCGCGCGTAGTGGCTTGCCGCGCATGTTTGCTTGGAGTAAACCTACGATAAATGCGAGCGAGAATTGGATTGGCAGCGCTACTGTTGTTTGTGTTGCCCACGGCCGTGATTGCCCAGAGCCAAGCCGGAACGACTGCAGAATCGAGTCCGGCGCGAACGCTCGCGGTGGTTACGGAAGCGAACGCTATCGTTTGGCTGGATGACATTCGTCGTGGCGTCACGGACGAATCGGGTCGATTGGTGCTTTCGAAGATTACGTCGGGTGCGCACACTCTGCGTGTGCGCGCGAACGGATTCAAAGAAGCAACCACGCCCATCACCGCCACGGCGCGCGGAGAAATCAGCGTCCGTTTGGTGCGCACAAACGATCAAGCCGAGATTTCTTTCCAACAGGCTGAGACGGCGCGTGAACAAGCAAAAAACGAAGAGGACAGGCTGAAGGCGGCCGAACTGTATCGCGATGCGCTGAAAGCTCGCGCTGCGTTTCCGGCCGCCCACGTCGGCCTCGCGCGCGTGCTGATGGATTTGAATGACACGGACGGCGCGCTGAACGCGATCGCTGCCGCGCGTCGTTATCGTGCGTCGTATCCTGAAGCGTCAGCAGTCGAAGGCCGTGTCTATAAGGAAACGGGCCAAACGGACGAAGCGATCGGCAGCTTCAATCGCGCGCTTCGCGAAAGCCACGGTTTTCAACCCGAAGCACATGTCGGGCTCGGCCGCACATACGAAGAGAAAGGGCAATACGACCTCGCCGCGCGCGAATTTCAAATTGCGGTGAGCCAACTCGCCGACACTGAGCCGATTATCTATCAACTACTCGGCGCGGCGTATGAGAAGAACGGCAACACTAAAGAAGCGATCGCTGCTTATGAAAATTATCTGCGCCTCGCGCCCAACGGCTCGCAGGCTTCAGCAATACGCTCGATTGTTGAGCAACTGAAATCCGAACCACCGTGAGAATTAGCCGGGGATTAACGCGGATGGACACTGATAAGACCTGGTGAAATAATCTGCTTCGGTTTCCAATCCGCGTTTATCTGCGAAAATCTGCGGCCAATATGAGTTCACCTGCCCAATCAACATCTCGCATTTCGCGCAAAGCGAGTCGCTTCACCGAGTCAGTGATTCGCGAGATGACTCGCGAAGCGATGAAATACGGCGCGGTCAATCTCTCGCAAGGCTTTCCGGATTTCCCTGCGCCGGAAGACATCAAACGCGTGGCGATGCAGGCGATTGCAAATGACGTCAATCAGTATGCGCTTACGTGGGGCGCAAAAGATTTTCGCGATGCGATTGCGAGAAAAACCAAGTGGTATCTCGGGCTTGAGATCGATCCGGAAGCTGAAATTACAGTCACCTGCGGTTCAACCGAGGGAATGATCTCGACGATGATGGCGAGCGTCGATCCTGGCGACGAAGTCATCGTCTTCGATCCGTACTACGAGAACTACGCGCCGGACGCGATTCTTTCCGACGCCACCCCGCGCTACGTGCCCTTGCGCGCGCCGGACTGGACATTCGATCGAGATCAGTTACGCTCGGCATTCAATCAAAAGACGAAAGCCATCATCGTCTGCAATCCGAATAATCCGACCGGCAAAGTATTCACGCGCGACGAGATGGAATTCATCGCCGGCTTGTGTCAGGAATTCGACGCGCTCTGCTTCACCGACGAGATTTACGAACACATTCTATATCCGCGCGAGGGAGCGGAAATCGCGCATATTTCAATGGCCCAAATCGAAGGGATGCGCGACCGGACAGTCATCGTCAATTCGATGTCGAAAACGTACTCAGTCACGGGTTGGCGCGTCGGCTACTGCATTGCATCACCTGAAATTACGAGTGCGATTCGCAAAGTGCACGATTTTCTCACTGTGGGCGCGGCGGCCCCGTTGCAAGCTGCCGGCGCGTACGCACTCTCTTTGCCGCCGTCGTATTACGATCAGCTGCAAACTGATTATCGCGCGCGCCGCGAACTGATTTTGCCGGAAATCGAGAAGGCAGGATTCACCACGTTTCGTCCCGACGGCGCTTACTACGTAATGACCGATATCAGCGCCTTCGGTTTCAAAGACGATATCGAATTCACGCGTCATTTGATTCGCGAAATCGGCGTCGCCTGCGTGCCCGGCTCGAGTTTTTACTCTGATCCTTCCCTCGGTTCGCAACAAGTTCGTTTCTGCTTCTGCAAGAAAGACGAAACACTGATGCTGGCGGCTGAGCGTCTGGCAAAGCTGCGTGGCTAGATTCCTCAATAATTCCCGAAATATTCGCGGGACCCTTCTCGTTTTGCCCGGCGTCTAATCTCCCCCCCGCGGAGAAAGCCAAGACACCACCGACTCGAATAGGTTGCTTGACCGTCAAGCTGATCGCGCCTAGCATACCTGTAACCAATCCCCTAAAAAATTGAATCGATCTGTTAGCAGGAGCGATCATGGCTGACGAAGTCACCAACAAATGCAAGCATGGACCGTGTGATTGTCCGGCCGAAAAGGACAGCAAGTACTGCGGCGAGTACTGCAAGGAAGCTGACAAGTCACACGTGATGGAAATCGGCTGCGGCTGTGAGCACGACGGCTGCCGCTGACGCCCACGACTTTATATCGATCCAAAGCCGCAAAGGCCTCTCCGGCGGCGAATTACTTCCGCGTTAGTGTTACAACAGAATTGTAGCTACACCGGCGGCGATGCGATCACTCGCGTCGCCGTTCTGCTTTTCCCCACCCCGCCCTTGGTAGCGTCTTATTTTGAGTTTGCGTTACTTCGCGCTTTTGCCCTTGCGTCAAATAGCCTCGTAGTGTCTTGGTTCAAATTCTCTGCGTGACTCTGCGGTCTCCTCTGCGACCTCCGCGGTTTAATTACCTTGATTAACCGCTGAGCAACGCTGAGGAAACGCGCAGAGCGCGCAGACGACTAGTGAAAACTAAGACAGCACCCGCGCCCTGACTTCGTTGACATGGCGAATCTGCTTTGTTAGCGTGACACCGCCGAGATAACAACAGGCCTGCCGGCGTTTTTCGACAAAGCGCCGGCCTTCATTATGCCAACTAGAGTCGCCCGTAATTTGGCCAGCAGCCTCACGCTTGTGCTTACGCTGATGCTGTGTCTTGTCACACAGCCCGCTTGCAACATCGTCAAAAAATCGGTTGAGGTTGAAAAGTTGCTGACGCCGCTGGCTGAAGCAGACACGCCGCAACTCATCACGATGGTCAATAAGCTGGTCGAGGTGAAATCGATCCGCGCCAATGTTGATATTCAATTCGAAGACACGTCGTTTGCCACAGCAGGCGTCGCGGAAAAGTATCGGACCGCGGACGGGCAAATCATCGTGCAGCGTCCCGGCAAGGTCTACCTGATTGTGCGGGCGCCGTTGATTGCTTCAGACATCGCGCAGATGACCTCAGACGGCGAACACTTTCGGATCGCGATCCTCAAAGGCGAAGACAAGTACAGGAAATTCGTGCGCGGAACCAACTCTGCCGCATATGCGAAGCTGGATGGCACCAGCGAGCCGGCGACAAACGGAAAGTCCAAAAACGAAGCGCAGACGGTGAAGGCTTTGTCGAATTTGCGGCCGCAGCATCTGACTGACGCCGTGTTGATTCGACCGATCGATACACATGCACAGGGATTGGTTTATGCGCGCAGCGAGTTCTTTCAATCTGAAAAAGATCCGACCAGCAAGAAGCGTATCGTGCGCGGATATTATTTTCTCGATGAGCTGCAAACACAGGGCGACGGCTCAGCTCGATTGTTGCGACGATTCTGGTTCAATCGGGTAAACGCGGTGCAATTCACGCGCGTGCAGACATTCGACGACGACGGCGTCCTCACCACCGACGTGGTCTACTCAGATTTCAAACCTGTCGGGGAGCAGAACCTCACCCTGCCGACAAAGATCAGCCTGACCCGGCCGCAGGACCACTACGAAATCAGTCTTACCTATCAGTCGCCGGAATCGGTCGTTCTCGATAAAGAGTACCAACCAGAAGTGTTCGTGCTGGAAAACAAGACCAACCTTCCGGAAGTCGATCTCGACGCCCCGAAAAAGCCTTAGTGGCACGGACTTCAATCGGTGGCGGGATCTTCGCGATCACAGACTAAAGTCTGTGCCACCTTCTCGTTCGTCTGCGCTTGTATTAAACTTTTCCGTCCGCGAATTGGAATGAAAGTCTTCGACAGCCTCGTTGCTTCAAATATTCGTCAGCGGCCGCTGCGTTCGGCGATTAGCGTGGTTGGCGTGGCGCTCGGGGTGGCGCTGGTCATGCTGTTTACCGGCCTCACACGGGGAATGTCGAACGATTTGGAACGGCGATCTACGAATGTGCGGGGCAACATAATCTTCACGCGCAAAGGATCAATGAATGTTGTGGCCTCGTCGGCAAACCTGAGCACAAAGTACGCGGAGCGTCTGCTCCAGATTGAAGGTGTTGAGGCGGCGACGCCGGTAATTCGACACATTTACGGGAGCGGCGGCCTCGGCTTTGATCAGATTGAAGGCGTCGACTGGCCTGAATTTGCACGCATGAATGACCTGCAAATTCTCGATGGGCGCGCGCCGCAGGGAAATTACGAAGTTGTGATCGATCAGATCAAAGCCGCCCGTAAGCATCCAGTGGGCAGCACGCTGAAAATTTTTGGCGACAAGGCCTATACCGTCGTCGGAATTTATTCACCCGAATCAGGAGCGCGGCAAAAATTAACGCTCGCATCGCTTCAGGAAGCACTCGAAGCCCCAGGCAAGTGCACTTACATTCTGATCAAAACTAAAGCATCCGCTGATCCAGTTGCGGTGGCCAAGCGAATCGATCAGGAACTGCCCGGTAACAACGTACAGTTTACTCGCGATGTCTTTGCCAGCGTCGAAAGCTCGATTCCGAGTCTGGGAATTTTTCTCCGCGTACTGGTCGCGCTCGCGGCCATCGTCAGCGCTCTCGTGGTCATGCTCGCGATGCACACAACCATCACTGAACGCACCCGCGAGATTGGAATTCTGAAAGCGATGGGCGCGTCGCGCGCCTACATCATCGGTGAAATTGAACGTGAAGCTCTTTTGATCAGCGCCATGGGCTTGGTAGTTGGATTCGTGCTGGCATGGGGCGCCGGATTTGTGATTCACAAAGCAACCAGCCTGATTTTTGAATATGGTTGGCGTTGGGCATTGGCCGCGGCGGCAATCGGATTAGTCGGCGGCGCCCTGGGCGCCCTTTATCCGGCAATGCGCGCGGCGAATTTGGATCCAGTCAACGCGTTGGCTTACGAGTAGAATGACTACGGCGGCGACAGCAGGAAAGAAAGTGGCGATTCTTAAAGCCGAAAATCTCGAGAAGACTTATCGCGTCGGCAAAGTTGACGTGCCGGCATTGCGCGGCGTGTCAGTCGAAGTTGAAGCCGGAGAATTCGTCGCCGTCATGGGTCCGTCAGGATGTGGCAAATCGACGATGCTTCATTTACTTGGCGGCCTGTTAACACCGACCAAGGGGCGCATCGTCATCGATGGCGAAGACCTGACCGCAGCAACCGACGCGAAACGCACTGACATCCGCCGGCGAAAGATTGGGTTCGTCTTTCAACGCTTCAATCTGTTTCCGACTTTGACTGCTGACGGAAACTTGCGTCTAGCCGAGCGTATTCACGGAAATGGCGCAGGCGATCCCGAACGGCGGCGCGAAATCCTGCGACTGCTGCGCCTTGAAGACAAAATACATCACAGGCCACTCGAGCTCTCTGGCGGTGAACAGCAACGTGTTGCCCTCGCGCGCGCGGTAATCACGCAACCGGCTTTGGTTCTCGCAGACGAACCAACGGGCAATCTCGATTCAGAGAGCTCCGCCATCGTGCTGAATATGTTTCAGGAATTGAATCGCCGCTTCAATCAAACAATCATTATGATCACGCACAATCCTGAAGCAGCTGCCGCGTGCGGCCGCGTCATCCAAATGCGCGACGGTCACATCGTCGCCGGTTAGTGCCTCTCCTGGATACAATTTGCTGCAGCGAGTTCTGGCTATCCCCTGATTTGGTGAAGATTGCCAGCGGAACTGTGTTTGCTCTCGACAACGGCGACTGGTTCGGCTAAATTTCGCGCGGCCTCGAGTGGCTCATGAGCTTGTCGAACACAGTGAAAAAGATTGTCTTTTGGAACTATTCACGCACGTCGTGGCAATGGGATGTACTGTGCGTGTTGATCTTGGTTTTCATATTTCTGACGCCAAAATCGTGGTTCGAGAATAGCGAATTCCGGCGCCAAAAGACCGTGGTGATTTCGGCAGAAGTTGTTGGCAATCAGGCAGATAGAAGTGCAGTCGAACAGCACGCAAAAGAGGCCTTAGGTAGGCCCGAAAGCCGCGTCACCGCGGTGCGGGAAATCCGCGACGTCACGGGAAAGTTGGTGGGATATGAGGTTGACATCCGCTGACCATTCCCTATAATTTCTAGGATTCATTTGGCCGGACTGGCGCAGACAATGCGAAGGTTCGGCACTTTAACCAGGGCCCGTATGGGCTCTTAGTTTTACTGAGGAAAGTTATTATGAGGAAATTCATTCCATTTTGCTTGTCGGTTGCGGTTTTGATTTCGGCGGGTGTTTTGCTGCCGACCACCAAAGCACAGATTCCAGGGTTGGTGAGTTCGGCCATCACCCGCATGGAGAAAAACAAACGTAGCCTGAAGTCACTGCGCGCGGACATAACCATGTCGAAGTACAACTCGCAGTTGCGTGACAGTGATGCGCAGAGCGGCGTAGTGCTTTACATCCCCGGCGCTTCTGGAAACAACAGCGCGTTGTTACGGCTTGAGTGGACGCGTCCGAAGCACGAGATCCTCGTGACCAACAATGGAAACTACACAGCCTATCAGCCTCGGCTGGGGCAGGCGTTTCAGGGCAAAACCGCGAGAATCAAGAACGAACGTGACAGCGACGTGATGGCACTAATCAACATGTCCGCGACGCAACTTCGCACAAAGTTCGGTGAATTCCAGGATGTGCGCGAGGAAACCATTTGGGGCGGTGTCTGGACGCAGCATTTTAAGGCGATTCCGAGCGGGCCAGCTAGTTATAAGTACATCGAAGTTTGGGTCGACAAGGATGGCATGCCGGTACAGACGAAAATGGTCGAAAAGAATGACGACTCGACGACTGTCCGGCTCACGAACGTTGAGCGCAATCCGTCGATTCCCATGGATCAGTTCAAGATCGATTTGCCGGCGAACGTCAAGGTCATCAAAGGCTAAGTCGAGTAACAAAGTTTCCATCAAGAAGGGCTTTGGGAAACCGAAGCCCTTCGCGTTTGTAAGCGAGCGGTTCGCTTGCTTTGCGACATTCGTCAGCATATTCTTCAACTACCAAAGTTGAGTTTCTGATCCCGTCGCTACCGCTCCGGGTTCTGACACACTTCAGATTCTGACACGCGCGAATGCGGAAGAGCACTTTTCTCAAGCTAAAACTTCGCGAAGCGGCTTTCATCTCGAAGGCGCTGCTTTCCACAAATCACGTCGTGCTGGCGCATATCATCCCCATGCGCCGCTGCAATCTCGCGTGTGGTTACTGCAATGAATACGATCAGACATCGAAGCCAGTGGCCTTGGACGTGATGAAACGTCGCCTCGACAAGCTCGGCGAACTCGGCACGGCCATCATCACTGTTTCGGGCGGCGAGCCGATGATGCATCCGCAGCTGGACGACATCATCCGCCATATTCGATCGACCGGAGCCATTGCGGGACTGATCTCGAACGGTTATTACTTCACGCCGGATCGCATCAAGCGTCTGAATGCCGCCGGTCTCGACGCCCTGCAAATTAGTATCGACAACGTCGAGCCGGACGAAGTTTCGCGCAAGAGTCTGCGCGTCCTGGACAAGAAACTGCGTTACCTCTCCGAGCACGCTGACTTTCACATCAACATCAATTCGGTGATCGGCGGTGGCATTAAGAATCCCGAAGACGCTTTGACTGTCGCGAAGCGGGCAGTGGAGCTGGGCTTCTCGACCACTGTGGGCGTGATTCACGATGAGGACGGCACACTGAAGCCGCTGACGCAGAAAGAAAAAGACATCTTTCACCAGGTGAAGAAGCTCGGCAACAAAGACCACGCGCGGCTGAATTGGTTTCAGGACAGCATCGCCGAAGGTAAGCCTTACGAATGGCGCTGCCGTTCAGGGTCGCGTTATCTGTACATCTGCGAGGACGGAAAGGTCCATTGGTGTTCGCAGCAGCGCGGCTATCCGGGTACTCCGCTCGAGGAGTACACGATGGAGGACTTCAAGCGCGAGTACAAAACTGAGAAGTGGTGCGCGCCCACGTGCACCATTCAATGCGTGCACCAAGTC
>JBKPPE010000251.1:0-6969 GCA_046733375.1 Acidobacteriota bacterium
GTCCCAATCCGCACCATCGTCGCGCCCTCTTCAATTGCGACTTCGAAGTCATGCGTCATGCCCATGGAAAGTTCGCCGCGATCTCTACTGAATGCGCCCCGTGAGGAGTAATGATCACGCAATTCTCGGAGTTGCGAAAAAAAAGTGCGCGTCAACTCGGGGTCCTCAAAAAAAGGCGGGAGCGTCATCAGAGCGATGAGTGACAGACGTTCGCATGCGTCGACTGCCTCAGTCAGTTGCGACAGTTCATTTTCATCGACGCCTGACTTAGTCGCTTCACGTCCGAGATCCACCTGAATTAGCACGGGCAACTCGTCGCGCTGCATATCCTGACAGGCTCGATCCAGTTTGCGCGCAAGCGCGATTGAATCGAGAGTGTGAATCACATCAAACAGTTCCACGGCGCGTCGTGCTTTATTCGACTGCAAGTGCCCGATCAGATGCCAGCGCGCACGGTCGCGTCCCACGCCAGCGATTTTTTCATCAGCTTCCTGCACGCGATTCTCGCCGAGGTCGGTTACACCCGCGCCAATGGCCTCGCGAAGGACTTCGGGCGGATGCGTCTTCGAGACGGCGATCAGTTGCAGATCCTCGCTTGCGCGTCCCACGCGTTTCGCCGCCGCCGCCATGCGTGTCCGCACTTCCGCCAGCCGTTTTTCTAAACCATCGGTGTCGTGCGTCATTCAGAATTACGTCAGCCACGGCACTATAACAACCGCTCTCGGAAAGCGGCAACAGCCCAGTCGTGCGGTTCGAGGAGTCGATCCGATATGGTAGCTCAGCGTCTCGATATAGTGCGTACACTTCTGTGATATCGCGCTTTAACTCGCGTTTGCGCAGTTGCTTGGCTGGCACAATGATTGTTTATCTCATGCCTGCACCCCCACGAATATCTGATTCTTAAGACAAGAGTTTCGCGACAGGAGGTTACGCGAATGAAAATAGCGAGACGGGAAAGCAAATTATTATCGGCGGTATTTTTTGGATTAGTTCTGTTGTTGGCGATTCCGGCCACGTCGATGGCCCAAGGCCGTGGTCGCGGCCGCGGACAAAACCAGAATTCGGATAAGAAGTGCGCCAAGTTCGTGAATTGCCACGACGCGCGTGACGGACGTTGGGACGGTCGCGGACCTCGACGAAACGAGTCCTATCGAAGAAACAGTATCTATGGAGACCGCGTCGGCTATCGTAATCGCTCCTACAGCACCAGCGATTATTGGCGGCGACGGCATGCCACGAATCGGCGAAACTCTGACACGAATTGGCGCGACCGGAGTTACCGACGTCGATACTGACAAAGAAGACGTTTTTTGATCCGCGCGCTGCAATTGGATCGAGCCGGGTTTCTTGACACCGTTGAAGCGTGATTCGTATAGTGAGTTTCCGTTCGCGGATGTGGCGGAACTGGCAGACGCGCAGGTCTCAGAAGCCTGTGATGGTGACATCGTGGAGGTTCAAGTCCTCTCATCCGCACCATGAAATTAATAAGGCGGGTCCCATGTCATCGGGACTCGCCTTTTTCTACGTACGACAAGCCGCTAGCTTGTTGCTGCCTTTGATAGGCTGCGGAGCCAGTCGTACTTTAAAACTTCTTCTTCAACTTTCCACCAATCAAAACACCCGCCACACCAACGATCGGAAAGGTAAACGGCACCCAGCGTGGCTCTTCGGCTTTTTGCATGGCTTCGAACATGGGCATGTCACTCGTAGCGCGCACCGCTCCCGTATGTGGCACCATCAACGAAGGAATGGCAAACAGCAAGCCGAGCACGAACACAACAATCGCGAGCGCCAGTGGGGCTTTTCCACCTCTTGCAATCACGGCACAGATAAAACCGCCAATTACCGCGACTACGAAATTGATGACAAAGGCTATGGCGATCCACCGGTTTGAAGCTACAAACGACCGCGGTTTGAAAGCGTGATTCGCGCCCAGCAATGTGTACTCAGCAGTGAACGCCAGGAACGTCAGCACAAACATTGCGATGTATCCGACGACCACTCCAATGATTGATCTCGCCATGAAAGAACCTCCGCGGAAATCCGATTCTAAGATCGTCGCTTCAACTTGCCGCCAATCACTGCGCCAATTCCCTGTATGACCGGAAGCGCGAACGGCGTCCAAATTGGCCAGTACGCCTTTTGCGCCGCCTCCATCGAAGGCACATCTCCCATGCGGATCATGTCCGCATTCGTGCGGGCTTTCATCATTGCCGGTACCGCCAACAGCCATCCAAGCACGATTATGAGAATCGCCAAGGCCAGTGGCGCCTTGCCACCTTTCGCGATGAGCGCACAGATGAAGCCGGCGATGACCGCCGTAATGAATGTCGCAACGGCCACCATGAGAATCCACCGATTGGAAGCGAGAAATCGGTGCGGTTTGAAAGCGTTGTCGGGTCCTACGACCGTATAAAGCCCGACGTATACACCGAAATTAAGTATGAACATCGTCACGTAACCGACGATAACTCCAATGATTGATCTGGCCATTAAGAGCGTCTCCCGTGGATAGAAGTGGAAAAATCAGTCCGCGTTTATCACAAAGCTAATGACAGCGGCAAGTCTACTGCGTAGCGATTACTGGTTCAGTTTGAGGTGGCACGCGCATCTTGCGCGTGATCTTCACGGGCGGGACGCCCGTGCCACTTCGGCAAACTCAAACACTACTGCGTAGCGATTCTGGTTCAGTTTGAGGTGGCACGCGCATCTTGCGCGTGATATTCACGGGCGTGGAGGCCCGTGCCACTTCGCAAACTCAAACACTACTGCGTAGCGATCGCGCGGCGGCCGCCTCGCAAAACATATTTCTGGATTTTGCCGGTCGCGGTCTTGGGTAGTTCAGAAACGAAATTGACTCGTTGCGGAACTTTGAAATGAGCGAGATGCTCACGCGCAAACTGACGCAATTCTTCTTCGTCAGCAATCGCGCCGTTCTTTAAGACCACAAATGCGTGCGGGGCTTCACCCCAACGTTCGTCCGGCAAGCCAACAATCGCGACTTCCTGCACCGCCGGGTGACGTAACAGCACGCCTTCAACTTCGACTGACGAGATGTTCTCGCCGCCACTGATGATGACGTCTTTGAGCCGATCACGAATTTCAATGTAGCCGTCCGGATGAATGACGGCGGCGTCTCCAGTGTGAAACCAACCGCCACGCATCGCCTGCGCGGTCGCTTCCGGATCGTTGTAGTAACCGGCCATCACCACGTTGCCGCGCACGACGATCTCACCACAAGTCTCGCCATCGTGCGGGACTTCTGCGCCGTTCGCATCGACAACGGTAGTTTCGCCCGAAGTAATCAACTCAACACCCTGGCGAGCTTTGATCGTCGCGCGATCCGTGATCGACAAACTCTCGTGTTCGGCGCGACGTTCGCACACGGTTATGAACGGCGTAGTCTCAGTCAAGCCGTAAACCTGCGTGACGGTCCATCCGAGCTCATCTTCAAGTCTTTCGATCGTCGATGCTGCCGGCGGCGCGCCCGCAGTCACTACTCTCAGCCCGCGCGGCGCACTTCGGCGCACACTTTCGTCCGTATTGGCCAAACCAATCAGTACTGTCGGGGCGGCACACAGCATCGTAATGCGCTCGTTTGTCAGCAGATCAAAGACGCGAATGGGATCGACTTTGCGCAAACAAACGTGCGTCGCGCCGGCTGCTGTCACAGTCCAGACGAACGTCCAGCCATTCGCATGAAACATCGGAAGCGTCCAAAGATATCGATCAGCGCACGACATATGTTCATGCACCAACGTACCCACGGAGTTCATGTAGGCATTCCGATGCGTAATCATCACGCCCTTCGGCCGCGACGTGGTACCGCTCGTGTAATTGATCGTCAGCAAGTCACTCTCACGAATCGCCGGAGCCTGAAATTCGCTCGAGCTTTCCCCGATCAGCTTTTCGTAATTGACCCAACCTTCACCGGCTCCTTCGAGCGCGACAAAATGCTTCACTTCAGAAAGTTGAGCACGCACGCTGTCGACAGCGGCGAGATAGTCCGAATGCGCGCACACCACTTTCGCGCCGCTGTGATTGATCAGGTACGCAAAGTCGTCGGCAGTCAGACGATAGTTGATCGGCACGAGCACCGCGCCGATTTGCGGCACGGCGTAAAACGATTCGAGTTGCGCAAGTGTGTTTGGCGCGATGTAAGCGACGCGATCGCCTTGCGCTACGCCGAGCGCCTGCAGCGCAGACGACCAACGATCACATCGATCAAAGAATTGCTCGTAAGTTAAGCGCAGTTCGCCGTCCACTACAGCTTCCCGCCCGCCGTAAAGTTTGCGCGCGCGGCGAGCAAATTCGATTGGAGTCAGCGGTGTTTCCATTTGAGTGAAAGTGGAAGGAAAAAGCGTCGAGAATTTATCAGCGAAGGCTAACAGCGGCAAGTAAGTTGTTCAGAGGGGGGTGTTGTGTTTTGCGTTGCGCTCCGTGTCTCTGTGCAGCCTCTGGGTCTCAGTGGTGAAATGGCCTGGGGAAAAAGCCACCCCAGAGGCACTGAGATCCACAGAATCACAGAGAAAATCAAATGGGATAACAGCTATGGACAGCGCAGCGTTAAGTTCGCGCAAGGCTCTCACCTCTTAATGTCCTGGCGAGAAGCGGTACGATTTTTCGCGGCACATCGATCGCAGCTTTGATGTGACGCGAGTGCGTGAAGTGACCGGCAACAAAGATTCCCGGAATGTTCGTCTCGAATGTTTCCGGATCGTATACGGGAACTTCCGTCAGCTTGCCGGGCTCTGTTTTTACGCCAAGTCTTTTCAGCAAAGTCAGGTCAGCATCACTCCCCACCAGCACAAAGACGACATCGTTCGGAATCGTCAGCGATTCCCCTTCTTCTGTGGTTATCCGCACCGTGTCATCGGTAATCTCTTCGATTTGCTTGTAGAGAATCACGCGCAGCCGACCTTCGGCGATTTCGCGCTCCAGCTGCGAGCGCACCCAATGCTTCATCGCACCAGCTTTGGGATCGCGGTTCTCCCAATCTTCGCGCCAGATCGCCATTGTCGTGCGCGCGCCTTCTTCGGATAGAAACAGAGCGGCTTCAGCGGCGCTGTTGCCCCCACCCACGACCAGCGCTTCCTTGCGCACGTAAGGGTAAGGTTCGACGAAACGATGGTGAACTTTCGGAAGGTCTTCGCCCGGAACGTCCAAGCGGCGGGGATAATCCATCGCACCAATCGCAAACAGAATTGTCCGCGCGTGGTAGGTTCGTTGCTGTTGGTGCGCGTGCAGACTTTGACGCGTCCTGATAACGAAACCGTCATCGAAGTTGCCGTTGACATCAAACACTTCTTCGCCACTGTTGATATGCAAGTCGTGATCGAGGACGAAATGAATGTAGTGAGAAAGGAGTTCTTCGCGCGTCGGCTTTTCGCGAACCGGCAGCAATGAGCCTTCGCGCATCTCGAGTTCGTTCGGCGTCGAGAACAGTGTCCGACCGACGGGATATTGGCGGATCGTGTTCGCGATGGTTCCCTTCTCGACAACTACGTAGGACAAACCTTCGCGCGCGGCCGCATCCGCGGCTGAGAGACCGGCGGGTCCAGCGCCGATGATGAGAAGATCCAGAGTGTCTGCCATTGCACTGATTGTCTAAAGTCCAACGTCCAAAGTCCAATGTCTGCTGGGCAAGCGGACTTTAAACTTTGGACGTTGGACTTTGGACGTTGGACTTGGACTCTGGACTTTGGACGTTGGACTCTGGACAGGTCTCTAAAACTCAACCGTCCCCTTTGCTACGACAACCGATGGTCCGCCCACGCGCACTTCTTCAACTTTTCCCGGCCCGCCTTTCACTTCCAAACCGATACGACTCGGACGTTTGATGAAGTCGCCTTGCTCAATCACAAATTTGTAAACGCCTTCATCCGGATCAACTCCTGTCGCGTCGTGATGGACCAGGTAACCGCCGAGCGGCCCGGCGGCGCTGCCGGTGGCCGGATCTTCGCCGATGTTCTGTCCGACGAAGAAGCGCGCGTGGGCACGAGCGTCGCCAACTTCAATCGTTTCACGCGTGAAGGCGTAACAGCCCGTGGCGCCCGAATCGGCAAAGTTGTGCCGGGCGTAGACTTCTTCCAGCAACGCGATATTCGTGCGGCATCTGCCGAGATCCGCGAGCGAGCGAATCGGCACCAGCAACATCGTGTTGCCGGTTGAGCACGCCTGAATCGGCAACGTCTCGTCCAAATCTTCCCGCGATAAGCCCAAACCGCGCGCAATGTCCGCCTGGTCTTGCCAATCGTCGATTTCAGCTTTGATTTCGAAGTTGCCTTGCGTCATCACGACGCGTGTTGGCTCGCCGTTTTTGAATTCAATCTCCACCGGAAGTACGCCGAGACCGACTTCATGTTTGATCTGGACGGTTCCACTTCCACCTTCAGGCAGCGGCACGACACCCTCGCGCGCGAGACAATTCCATGTCCCGGCAATCGGATGACCGGCGAATTTCAATTCGCTTGTTGGCGTAAAGATGCGCAGACGCCGCAACACACCTTCATGTTCAGAAGGCAGCACGAACACGGTTTCCGACAGATTCATCTCGCGCGCAATGCGCTGCATCTGTTCGTCGCTGAGACCTTCTGCCTCAGGAAACACCGCCAGGGCATTGCCGGTAAACGGCTCCTCAGTAAACACGTCGAGTTGAACGAAATGATAGGAAGGCATGGCTAGCGATCGGCCTTACGGCCGAGCGCTAATAATCAAACACGGGACAGACAGGGTCAAGTTCCGCGACTACATCGTCATTTAATTCGTCTGAGGTTTGCGCGAAGACGCGCGCTCCTTCTTTTGCGCCGAGGACGTACTGTTACGAGCGCTCATCCAAAGCAGAACCACCAATCCTACTGCGACGATAACTGGGGCAGCGCGAAGAACGTTCGTAAACACGCGCTCGGGTAAATGATCCGCGAGCCATGACTTCACACTGTAGAGTTGCAGATGG
Organism: Acidobacteriota bacterium; assembly: GCA_046733375.1. Lineage (GTDB taxonomy): Bacteria > Acidobacteriota > Blastocatellia > Pyrinomonadales > Pyrinomonadaceae > UBA11740. The sequence goes on from JBKPPE010000251.1 coordinate 6,956, forward strand.
AGCCAGGATAGTGG
>JBKPPE010000252.1:0-4224 GCA_046733375.1 Acidobacteriota bacterium
TCATCGTCTTCGATTATCAGGATTTTGGACATAGGTCTGCCTGAACTTCCTTTGTCTCTAGTCTGTCTTTGTATCAAGTAAACGGCGATTCGGGGCGTGGTTCCGCTAATCATAAACGGGATATGTACAGTGAAAGCCAAAAAAAAGCGTGAGCGAAGTGAAGGCTCCGCTCACGCTCTCGCGCTGGGGTCAGGATAAATTTACTTAGTATCCGCTGTAACCATCAGCATAGCCGTGCTCAAAGGCCACACGATAGTACTGTTGATACAGATAACGATCGCCACGGCCTGAGTTGTAGTCGCGAGTTGCTTTCTGATACTCGCTATGGCCCTGAAGGTTATAGCGACCTCTGCGGCGATCTTCACGGCCCGCTTTCGTGCCATCATTAAAGCCGGCATTTAAAGCCGTCTGCCTAAAAACGAATGAGCCTCCGAGATCCGGGTATCCATCGTTGAAACGTCCCGAGCGGTTGTTGTTGTAACTACGATTCCGGTTGTAGTACCCGTTCTGATTCGTGTTTGGATGAAATACGCCGTCCTGGTCGTACCAACCATTTTGGGCAGGCGCCGGATGATAATTCCCGTATTGATCGTACCAGCCGCCCTGGCGAGCTTGCTGTTCGCGCTGACGGCGCAGTTCGCGCTGTCGTTCGCGCTCACGCTCTCTTTGATCTCGGTCCTGACCCCACGGATACTGTGCCTGGGCAGTCGTGCTCGATATCGCGCCAATGCCGAACAACGAAAGTCCCAGGATTAACCCTCCTAAAATTCTTTTGAAATATTTTATTTGCATGTCCTGTTGCCTCCCGCTGTTACCGTCGCAATGAACATGCCATACGGCTAAACTAGCGTTGAGGCCACAAAACATCCCATATCGTGTCAGTTAAGCCGACATCGACGCAAAAAGAATACGTTTAATCAGTGCAGGTTGACTCTACTGGATGATTGTCGTAGAAGGCACGTGCAATGAGCGTACACCCTGACCATTTTGAAATCGAACAGCACCTGCGTCACATGAATGAAGAGTGGGTGACGGCGATGACAAAGGGCGATGCCGCAACGTTGGAACGCGGCATGGCTGATGATTTCATATTCAGCTATCCCCTGGAGGGCGACGATAAAGCTCAATTCATTGCCGATTGCGTCAGCGGCGATCTGAAAGTTCAAAACATTCACCGCGATCAAGTCACGGTTCGTGTATTTGGGCCGACCGCCATACTCACGGCGCGAGACACCTCTCACTGGATTTATCACGGCCGCGAAATTTCTGGTCAGTATAAAATTCTCAATGTGTATTCGAAGCGCGACGGCGAATGGAAGCTGTGCGCCCTGCAAGCCTGTCCGATTAATCCCTAACGCAACATGGCGGTCTCAGTAGCACGGCGCTCCGCGTTCGAGATTCTGCGCAGAGTCGAGACGGAATCAGCTTTCGCGTCCGTACTCTTGGCTAAGCTCGATGCCGAGATGCGCGAAGACGATCGCGCCTTGTGCCAGGAGCTTGTGCTCGGGGTCTTGAGAAGGAAGCTGTGGCTCGATCGCGTAATCGAATACTTTGCGGATCGCCGTTGCGAGAAGTTGGATTTGTCTGTTCGACTGGCGTTGGAGCTGGGACTGTATCAACTGAGATTTCTTACGCGTGTTCCACCATCCGCGGCAGTTAACGAATCAGTGAATTTAGTGCGCGCCGGTCGTGCGAAGTCGGCCGCCGGATTTGTCAATGCAGTGCTGCGCCAGGCAACACGTCAACCTGAATACGATCCAACGTCAACTGTTAACGACCAGGTTGAAAAACTCGCAATTGAGACGTCCCATCCAGTGTGGCTCGTTAAGCGGTGGATCGATGCATTCGGTTTCGCAGCAGCCGCCGAATTCATGCGAGCAAACAATGTAACGCCTGCGGCGGCCTTTCGGTTTACCGCGCTGACAACGCGCGATGAAGTTTTTCCTCAGATGGAATCGGCTGGTGCGAAAGTATTCGCCTCGACAATTTCCCCACAGGCGTGGCGCGTGACAGGCGCAAGCGCTGCCCTACGCGCGGTTGCCGATCGCGGCATGATTTACATGCAGGACGAAGCATCGCAGTTGCTCGCGCATGCGCTCAATGCTCAACCAGAGCAGCGCGTATTTGATGTCACGGCCGCGCCGGGAAGCAAAGCCACCCACATCGCGACCCTCGCGCCCCAAGCGAACGTCATCGCCGGCGACATTCATCTGCATCGAGCGAAGACGATGATGCGACTTGCGGCCAAACAAGGAGTAGGAATTCACGTAATTCTTCACGATGCGAGCAGAGCGCTTCCTTTTCCCAACGAGACGTTTGACCGGATATTGCTCGATGCGCCTTGCTCCGGAACTGGCACGCTGCGGCGCAATCCTGAGATTCGTTATCGCTTGAGGGCAGAAGACATCGCCGATCTTTCTCACCGACAACGATCAATGATCTCGAATGCAGCAAGGGTGCTGCGACAAGGTGGCCAATTGATCTATTCGACGTGTTCAGTGGAACCAGAAGAAAATGAACAGGTGGTTGAAGATTTCCTCGCTCAACATTCTGAGTTCAGAAGAGTCGATCCACCCGCTCCCAAAGAATTGGTGACAAGCGATGGTTACGTGCGAACGTGGCCGCATCGTGATGGTTGCGACGGCTTTTTCATCTCATGTTTCGAGCGGCGCAGTTAATCATCACTCGCCTATCGCTCGCGGTGACGGGCGTGTTAGACTCGCCCTTCGCGGGTTGACACCGCCTCTGACGATTTATATTCCATTCAATGACGTCAGCCGTCCGTCAAATCCTTCTAATAATCAAACGCGTCGTGATTGTGATCGGCATAGCGATCGCGTTCTCGCTGGGCCTGCTGGGCGCAATTTATCTTTCGTTGCGCAGTTCAGAAACCCGCGTGCCTGACGTGGTTGGGAAAGATCGGACGTCCGCGGAAACGACAATCGAGGAGGCGGGTTTGAATTTTCGCGTACGCGCGACGCGCACGACTGCGGAAGCAAAACCCGATATCGTGTTGATCCAACTTCCGGCGGCCGGTGTCACCGTCAAAGTCGGCCAAACTGTTGCGGTCGATATCAGCCGAGCCAGCGCGAACGGCGAGAGCAGCACGCCCGACAATGCAAACAACGACACGTCAAACAGCCAAAATCAGAACGCGAACGCCACCTCGTCAAGCGCAAGTCCCAGCCCGACCCCTAAAAAGAGGCCTTCGCCACGGGCGAATGCGAACGCGAACGGAAACGCTAACACGACGAACAGGAACCGAAACGCAAACGCCGCCATTACCAACGCCAATCGGAATGCTAATCGCGTTTCGACGCCGGCCACGAGCGGAAATTCAAATGGCAGCACACCTCCGCCGCGAAACGCAAATACACGTCCAAGACCGGCACCAACGCCTTAGTCCCTTGAATTTATGAATTCGCATCACGCATCAATGATCGACATTGCGCCGTCAATTCTGTCGGCGGACTTCGCGCGTTTGGCCGAGGAAATTCAGATGGTTGAGCGCGCCGGCGCTTCCATTCTGCACGTGGACGTGATGGACGGCCGGTTTGTACCCAACATTACGATTGGACTGCCGGTGGTAAAGGCGATTTCGCGTGCAACCCGTTTACCTATCGACGCGCATCTGATGATTGTCGAGCCGGGGCAATATGCTGAACAGTTTGTGAAAGCCGGGGCGCAGATGGTCTCAATTCACATCGAGGCCGACCCGCACGCCCACCGGACGCTATCAGCAGTTCGCGCGGCAGGGGCGCAGGCCGGAATCGCGATCAACCCGGGGACGTCTTTGTCGGCGATTGAAGAATCTCTGAAGTTTGCGGATTACGTCTTGTTGATGTCGGTGAATCCCGGTTTCGGCGGCCAAAAATTTATTCCCGAATCGCTCGATAAACTGCGCCGGTTACGCCGCATGGTTGATGAGCGTGGATTGAAAACCCGCATTGAGATCGACGGCGGAATCGATGCGGATAACATCGCGGAAGTCGCCGCCGCCGGTGCCGAGATCATCGTTTCCGGCTCTGCTATTTTCGGCGCTGATGACCCGGGAGTGGCTTTGCGGGAATTGCGCGAGGCGACGATCCTTTGGGTGTAAGTGATTGTGATTCGCGAGATTAGCGCGGGCGCGTCCGTAGCTGCTGGAGATCGGACGCTTTCTCCTCTAAAATCTCGCGGTTTGTTTTGTTGGAGGATTTTTCAATGAGTTTGTCGTTCACCTCA
>JBKPPE010000253.1:0-3895 GCA_046733375.1 Acidobacteriota bacterium
GCTCAACAGTGGTCGCTAGTGGCGCGGGCGTTGCCGTGACCACGGGCGTTATGACTTTCGGCACTATTTCCGAGTCGCCCCACGCCGGCTTTGAGTCGATCGCAGTTGGCGAAGCTTCAGGAACCGGCGTAGTCGTCGCTAACGTACGACCGCGGGATGGCGTGTTCTGATCGTCTTCCGCACGCGGAATTGCGCTTGTAATTCGCGGTCGTACCTGGTTTTGCGCGGCGGCAGGAACAACCGCAAGAAGGAAAGGTAAGGCGAGAGAAAGCTTTTTCATGGCGACACTCAATCCACTGGGTTTTGAAACCAAATTCGACGTCGGGCAACGATGTCGAATTAGCGGCCCGTTTGGGTCACGGGCTTCTCAAAGTGGATAATTGACGAAAACCGCGCGATTTCAGAAAAGTGGCCGGTATTTTTTAGAAGAGGCGGGGGAAATGACTAGGCGCGTTGTGAACGAGGCAGGAGCTCGCCCGCGAGTTGAATGCCTTCAGTGCCGCTGTCGCGCACTGCTTTCGCCACTGCCGCCAAAGAGGCCCCGGGCTCCTGCTCGGCAAGTTTGAGGACCATCGGCAGATTGACGCCCGAGACAACTTCTACCGATTCGTCATCGAGGAACATCGACGCAACATCAGTCGGAGCGCCGCCGAACATGTCGGTAATCAGAAGAACGCCTTGCCCCTGTGACACACGCGCGATCGCGCGCTCCAACTCGTGACGGGCGGCATCAACGTCATCGTGCCAGTCAATTGAAGCAGACGTAATGTGCGGCAGGTGCTTGCCGAGAATCATCTCAGCGGCGGCGAGGAATTCACCGCCAAGGTGTGCGTGCGAAACAATGACGCCGCCGACGACGGCTGGCGGCGATGTTTGTTTTTTTGAGTCGATTACCTTCATCGGCCTAACGCTTCGGCTCGCTGACATCGCGATGTATGGCGTGAGCGTCGAAGCCCGCGCGTCGCAAACGGGACGTGAGTTCGTTCGCAATCATCACCGAACGATGACGGCCGCCGGTGCAACCGATTCCGACCGTCAGATATGATTTTCCTTCGCGTCGATACTGCGGCAACAGGTAATTCAGCAGATCGCTAAAGCGACTGACCGTTTCTTCAACTTCCGGTTGGGACTTCAAATACTCGATAACGCGTCGGTCGTTTCCCGGCAAATCCCTGAGCGCGGCGATGAAATACGGATTGGGTAGATGTCGGACATCGAACAGCAGTTCCATTTCTCGCGGCGGGCCGAACTTATGTCCGAAGCTCAAAACCTGGACCCGCATCGGCACGTCGCCCTCGGTCGCTTTAAAGCGTTCCAGCAACAGCCTGCGTAACGAATGTACGGTATGTTCGGACGTGTCGATGACTTCATCAGCGAGCGCACGCACCTTTTTCATCGCGCTCCGTTCCGTGCGAATCGCGTCGGCCAGTCCTTTGCCGCGTTCTGCAGGATGAGGTCGCCTCGTTTCCCGGAACCGCCGCGCCAAAATCTCGTCCGATGCTTCGAAGAAGAGAACTGAAACAGTCAGTCCGCGTTTGCGCAGACTGCGCAGTTGTTTCGCAAAGTCGTCCAGAAAGCGACCCTCACGAAAACTGATGATCAAAGCCGCGCGATCTATTCGGCTGCTGTCGCCGTCACGGGCCTGCACGAGCCGCGCAAATGTCGGCAGCAAGGTGAGCGGGATATTGTCCACGCAAAAGTAGCCGAGGTCTTCAAAAGCATTGGTGGCCGAGGTCATCCCCGAACCGCTTAGACCCGTGATGATCACCACATCAGGAGAAGCACCGCGGGCTTTAATGTCGCTCTTACGTTTCATTCGACAGCGCGACCAATGTAGTTCCGAACCCCGGTCTAACTCAAGGACAAAAAAAGGAGCGCCCAACGGTTGTGCGCTCCTTCGTCATTCGGATTCACGCGTAGACTTACGGTTCAATCAAACCAAAGTTTCCGTCTCGCCGCTTGTAAAGCACTCCGAGGCGGTTTGTTTCCGAGTCACGAAAGACCACGAATTGATCGGTCTTATCGGTCAAATCAAGCGCAGCTTCTTCGGCAGTCATCGGTTTCACCGAGTACCGCCGCGCGGGAATGATTCGCACCGGCAGCGGCGTGGCTTCGAGGTGGCCATCCGGACTTGGGGCCACTGCCGAGGTCTTGCGCGCGTGTTGTTTGCGATCGATGATCCGCTTCTTCAGCTTGACCGCTTGTTTTTGGATCTTGTCGACGGCACGCGTCAACGCCATGTACATGTCAGCGTTAGTGTCGGTGGCCGTCAGGGTGTGTTCGCGCCAGTGCACAATAATTTCACCGATCTGACGGTTCTTCTCGACCTCGAGAATCACATGAACGCGTGGCTCCGTTCCATTGAAAATGTTGTCTAGCTTTGTGAATTGCTCTTCGACATGGCGACGAATTGCTGGGGTTACCTCAACGTGGCGTCCGGTATATTCAAACGTCATTCTGTTTCGGTCCTCCTGACATCGCACGCTAGAACGGGTGGTAGGGTTTGACCCTGGAAGCGTCGACGGACTCAATCAAACAACAGCCCGGCGTTCCCGCGAACCCGGAATGTTCATCTGATCGCGATATTTCGCGACCGTTCTGCGTGAAAGTTTGATTCCATCTTTCACAAGAATTTTTACCACTTGATCGTCGGTAATTGGGTTGTGAGAGTCTTCTTCTTCTATCAATTTTTTGATCTTAAGCTTGATAATTCGCGTTGAAACTTCTTCACCTTCTTCGTTCAACATGCCTTCGGTGAAGAAACGGCGCAGCTCGATCACGCCCTGCGGCGTGTGCGCATATTTGCGATTTACCACCCGGGAGACGGTTGACAGGTGCATACCGATGTCTTCGGCGATGTCTTTCAACATCATCGGTTTGATGTGCTGAACGCCATGATCGAGAAACTCGCGCTGGCGATTAACAATCGATTCGACGACACGATAGATCGTCTGGCGGCGGTGTTCGATGTTGCGCAACAAGTCGACGGCCGAACGCATTTTGTCCTTGATGAAATCGCGCGTCTCTTTGGTTACGCCTTGCGAAAGCATCTGCTGATAGCTCGGACTAATGCGCAGGCGTGGACTACCATCATCGGCGAAATAGATTATGTAATCGCCATTCTCATCAAGCTTTTCAATGTAAATCTCGGGCGATATGAGAATCGGCTCTTCCGATGAGTAACGGCGGCCCGGATAGGGATCGAGTGTCCGAATGAATTGAAGTTCAGCCGCCAACGTCTCGATATCAACACCAGTCTGCTTCGCCAGGTGGGGCAGCTTATGTTGCTGCAAACTTTCCAGATGCTCAGTAATGAGTTTTGTGGCAAGCCGTTCGGTCTCGCCGCGCGCTTCTAACTGAACGAGTAAGCTTTCGCGTACATCGCGCGCACCGCAGCCGACCGGCTCCAGCCTCATCACCAGTTGCCGCGCGCGTTCGACAATGTCTTCGGACCAGCCCCCTTGCGCGGCGATTTCTTCATTCGTGGCGTTAAGCCGGCCATCTGGGTCCAGATTGCCGATCACCGTTTCTGCAGCATCGCATACATCACCTTCCATGCAGTCCATGTGGAGCTGCCATTCAAGGTGATCGGCGAGTGAAGGTGGTCTGGTGAGAAACTGCTCGAAGGTCGGTGCGTCTTCTTTGTATTCGAATTCCTGCGTCTTGTAACCGGGGTCGAGATAGTCCTGAAACTCGCGTCCGAAATCGACTTCTTCGAATGAATCCCGAGTCGCTTCCGCAGTCCCTTCTTCGCCGCCTTCAGCAGCCGTTCCTTCAACGTCGCCCTCCATTTCACCGCCTGAAGCAAATTCCGTCTCAATTTCGTTATCGCTGAAAGATGCTTCTGCTTCACCTGCACCATTCGACGCCGGCGATCCAAGCTCGGGTGCTGAGC
>JBKPPE010000254.1:0-3185 GCA_046733375.1 Acidobacteriota bacterium
GGCGAAAGCGATCAAGTCGATCCACGAGGAAACTTCAGTTTCCTCGCTCTTCGTTTGACGAAGGGCAAACACCTGATGGCTTAAACGAAGACCATCAGCGACAGCTGATTGCCAATTTCCGATTGCCGATTGCCGATTTAACAAATTGGCACTCGGCAATTGGAAATCGGCAAATGGCTTGTCGCTGAAAGTTTGTGTAGGGAGAAAATCATGGCGGAGAAAAAAGATTACAGGGTGCAGGCAAAAGTGCGTGACGGCCGCGGCAAAAACGACGCCCGGCGCGCGCGGCGGGATGGCATGGTTCCGATTACGGTTTATGGCGGCGGTGCGGAGACCGTGGCTGCCGTCGCTGCGCTCAGTGATTTGGCTGCAATCCTTCGTTCTGAATCCGGACGCAACACGATCTTCACGATCGACGTGGAGGGCGTGGGCGCCAGTGAAGTGATGTTTCACGATCGTCAGATCGATCCGGTCAAAGGTCGATTGATTCATGCGGACCTGACGCGGCTGGTCAAGGGCCAGAAGATCGAAGTCACAGTGCCGCTGCATCTGGTTGGTGAACCGTTGGGCGTTAGAGAGTCGCAGGGCGTGCTGGAGCAGCCGATTCGCGAGATCGAGATTCGTTGCGAACCGCGCGACATTCCCGACGCGCTTGAACTTGATGTCACCAATCTCGACGTGCACGACGTGCTTCACGTTTCGGACATTCCGGTCAGCGAGGGAGTCGAGTTCCTGACGGAACCCGACGTCGTGGTGGCCACGGTCGGCATCGTGAAGGAAGAGGTCACTCCGGTGGTTCCAGTTGAAGGCGAAGAGCCGGCTGAACCGGAAGTGATCGGCAAGGGCAAGAAGGAAGAAGAGGGCGAAGAAGGCGAGTAAGGACATTGCCGATTTTCGATTGCCGATTGCCAATTTCTTACTAAATCGGCAATTGGCAATTGGCAATTGGCAATGTTATGTGGCTGATAGTCGGATTAGGTAACCCGGGCGCCGATTACGAGTGGTCGCGACATAATCTCGGGTTCATGTTGATTGACAAGTTGGCCCATGACGAGGGGATTGTAGTTAGTCGTCGCGAGTGTAGTTCGCTTATTGGACGAGGTGAGATCGAGGCTGTACGCGCAAAACTCGCCAAACCGCAGACCTTCATGAACCTGAGCGGCCAGGCAGTTTCATGTCTGTTGGCGAAGCTCAACGCTGATGCGCCAGTCAGTCAGTTAATCGTCATTTCGGACGACCTGGCATTACCGCTCGGAAAGATTCGCATACGCGAGCGTGGCTCGGCGGGCGGACACAATGGGCTGAAGTCGATCATTGGCTCGATTGGTACGGATGAGTTTGTGAGATTGCGGATCGGTATTCAGCCTGAACATCCGATCTCGGATCCGAAGCGGTTCGTGCTCGATACGTTTTCGCGGAGCGAGCGCGCCATTGTGAAGGAAGTTTTAGAGCAAAGCGCAAACGCGATACGAATGATCATCAGGGGCGGCGCGTTGAAGGCGATGGCACAGTTTAACTGATTGCCGATTTCCAATTTCCAATTGCCGATTTGATATCGATCGAAATTGGCAATCGGCAATGAAACGGGAGGTTTGATTTTGGAAACAAAGAGACAGTACGAAGTGGTCTTCATAGTAGACCCAACGGCGGACGACGAAGTGCCGAAACTCACCGAGAGCTTCTCGCAAATCGTGACCGATCAGGGTGGCACGGTGGTCAAGGCAGAGACAATGGGCAAACGCCAGTTGGCCTATGAAATCCTGCACCACAAGGACGGCACGTTTGTGCTGCTCGAAATCGAAGGATCGGGCCGTGAGATCGCCGAGCTCGAACGACGTATGCGCGTGAACGATCGCGTGCTTCGTTACATCACTGTGCGCGTAGACGAAGATCGACGGCGGGCACAGAAACTGAAAGAACGTCGTGCCCGCAAGGCTGCGAAGCGTCCTGAACGGGGCTCACACCCGCGTCGCGGACCGGCGATGGATTTTGCCGAAGCGACTGGCGAATAGAGAAGAGGATAATTTATGGCAACGAATTATGAAGACCGCCAGCGCGGCGGTGGTGGTGGGTACGACGGTGATGACGATGGCGATAGACGGCCAATGGGCGGCCGCGCCGGTGGACGGCGCATGCACCGCCGTCGTGTTTGTCGCTTTTGTATCGACAAAGTAGACCTGATCGATTTCAAAGACGTCAGGCTGTTGCAGAACTATCTGCCCGAGAGGGGTAAGATCCTGCCGCGACGAATCTCCGGTACCTGTGCGACGCACCAGCGCATGCTGGCGGAAGCTATCAAGCGTGCCCGCAACATCGCGCTGCTTCCGTACACGACCGATTAAGAGGGCGAAAGAAGATGGCACACACGAAAGTACTTTTGCGCGAAGATGTAGATGATCTCGGTGCGCGCGGCGAGATTGTAAGAGTTAGAGCCGGTTACGCTCGCAACTATTTGCTGCCTCGTAAACTTGCAGTTGAAGCGACGGCGGGTAACGTCAAGGGCATTGAATCAGAGCGGGCGGCGTTGCTGAAAAAAGAAGCGAAGGAACGCGCGACGGCGGAATCTCAATCGCAACAGATGAGTACGCTCGATCTCGAGTTCAGGCGGAAAGCCGGCGAGCAGGGCGCGCTCTATGGCTCGGTGACCTCGATGGACGTCGCCGAGGCATTGCGTGAGCGTGGCTACGAAATCGATCGTCATCGGATTCACATGCGCGAGCCTTTGAAGCGTTTGGGTGAATACACTGTTCCCGTCAGGCTTCATCGTGAAGTTACGATCGACCTGAAGGTGCGCGTGGCGCCCGAGGGTGAGGTCATCGTTGGACACCTGACCCCCGAACAGGAAGCCGAACTCGCAAAAACCAACGAAGAAGAATCAGCCGCGGATTAACGCCGATCTTTAAAACACGATCTTAGGGGTTTGCAACCGAAAATCCATTGCTCATTATGACGCTGCATGTTAGATCGACTTGCAGCGTCTTCTTATGGCTACTCCAGATCCAATTCGCGACCAACCCTTTGAACGTGCACTACCAAATAGTGCTGAAGCTGAACGCGCTATTCTCGGCGCTATCCTGCTCGACAATGGCCTGATCAGCCAGGCAATCGAACAACTCCGCCCCGAAGATTTCTACGTCCCTTCGCATCGTCGCATCTTTCTCGCGATGATCATGCTCTTCGAGCGT
>JBKPPE010000255.1:0-4099 GCA_046733375.1 Acidobacteriota bacterium
GCCTAAGAGTTGAAATCTCTGATGAGATCCGTCCTGTCTTTATCGGAATAATGCGCGCGCTAAGTAGCGCCGTTGAACAGGAGCGCGCCGCCGGTTCTATGAGCGAATACATCCAAGCGCGCAAGCGGGTGGGCCGGTTAACTGCGGGAGCATCGTATGTTTTGATTTGTCCTTTACTGTCCGTCGTCGCTAGCCCGATCCGTCGCTTCATGGAACACGTGGGCGAGATCGGATGCCTGGTTGACAGCATTATCGATCTTCACGCTGATCTTCGCGGCGGCTTGTTGAATTTCAAAATTACGCCAATCGAGTTCATTCGCTTGCTGGCATGTACAGTTAAGAACGGCGCAAAATTATCAATTAAATATCCTCAGCTCTTGGGGTTGTTCGCCGAGTCGGTCGCCGATAATGTGTTGGATAGCTGCCGTGCTCGGAATAGCGCTTACGATCAGCAAGTCCTCACCAAAACCAGGGACGCGAACACCACGAGCAATCTCGTCAAGGGCCTTTCTGTAAAATTGACTCGCTTACAGTAGAATAGGCTTTCCTCCGAAAGCTCTGACAAGTACTCGCGTCTAGGGAGTTGGACCAGTGGCTACGACTATTCATCCGTCGCGCCTGGCACAACGAAGACCGCATCTAAGCGCTTTCAAGCGTTGGCTATTCGATGGATGGGTCAAGGAGATCGAAGGGCCGTTTGACCGCCAGAAAGAGCATCACCGGCATCATGCCTGGTACAAGGTGATGTGCCTGACGGGCGTGGATTATTTTTCGACGCTCGGCTATCAACCGGGCATCGCCTTTCTCGCAGCCGGCGCCCTCTCTCCAATCGCCACGATAATTCTCGTCATGCTAACGCTCTTTGGTGCGCTTCCGATTTATGGGCGCGTCGCGACCGAGAGTCCTCATGGAGAAGGCTCGATCTCAATGTTGGCTAATCTGCTCTCATGGTGGAAAGGCAAGTTATTCATTCTGATCCTCCTCGGCTTCGTGGCCACCGACTTCATAATCACGATCACTTTATCGGCTGCGGACGCCACGGCGCACATTGTCGAGAATCCGCTCGTCCACGATACGCTTCAGGGTTTCAATCACACTGCCCTTAATATCGGGCTGACACTGGCGCTGGTTACCTTTCTGTCGGCGGTCTTCCTCAAAGGGTTTAAAGAAGCAATCGGAATCGCAGTCGTGCTCGTCGTCGCGTATTTGTCACTAAATGTGATCGTTGTGGGCGTTGGATTAATTCACATCGCGCAACATCCCTCAGTGTTTCCGAATTGGCAGCGGATGTTGCTCGGGCATCCGGAAGTTCGAGGAAACTGGATCATGGTGATCGCCATCGGGTTGATTGTTTTTCCCAAACTGGCCTTGGGCCTGTCAGGATTTGAAACCGGGGCTGCCGTCATGCCGCTGGTAAAGGGTGATCCGGGCGATAGCGAAAAGGATCCGCGCGGCCGAATTAGAAATACCAAGAAGCTACTCCTCACTGCGGCCTTGATCATGAGCTTCATGCTAATCACGAGCAGCTTTGTGACAACCCTGCTGATACCGCCGGAAGAATTTCGTCCCGCCACGGCGGCTTTGCCCGCCGGAGAAGCTTCCGGCCGGGCGCTGGCCTATCTGGCGCACGAATACCTCGGCAGTGTCTTCGGCACGATTTACGATCTGAGCACGATTCTGATTCTGTGGTTTGCGGGCGCGTCGGCAATGGCTGGACTGTTGAACATCGTGCCGCGTTATCTGCCCCGATATGGGATGGCACCCGAATGGACCCGCGCTATGCGGCCGCTGGTAATCGTTTTCACGATCATCGCGTTCGCCATCACGTTCATCTTCAAGGCGGATGTAAACGCACAGGGCGGCGCGTACGCAACCGGCGTGTTGGTATTGATGACTTCCGCTGCGGTTGCCGTGACCATCTCGGCATGGCGGCGAAAGCAAAAGACCGGGAGTGTGATCTTCGCGGTAATCACGGTTGTCTTCGCTTACACCACGGTGGTGAATGTGATCGAACGTCCGGATGGAATAAAGATCGCCAGCTTCTTCATCGGGTTGATTGTTTTAGTCTCGCTTCTTTCGCGCATAGCGCGCACCACCGAGCTGCGCGTCGATCGGTTCGAGATGGATGAAGCAGCCGAACAGTTTATCGACGAAGCCGCCGCGCAAGGTACGATTCGCATCATCACCAACCGGCCGGAGGAGAATGATGAAGAAGAATACCGGCGGGAGATGGCCGAACATCGCGAAGATCACAACCTGCCGCCAGGTGATCCAATCCTGTTTCTGGAAGTCGAAGTATGCGACGCCTCCGAGTTTGCTCATACCATGAAAGTTGAAGGCAAAGACGTCGCGGGATATCGCGTGTTGCGCGCGGAGAGTTCGGCCGTGCCAAACGCCATCGCAGCGTTTCTGCTGTATCTGCGTGAGCGCACCGGTAAAGTGCCGCACGCGTATTTCCATTGGGGCTCGAAAAACCCGATCGCTTATCTATTCGATTACGTCGCTTTCGGGACCGGCGACACTGCACCGGTAACACGCGAAGTGCTGAGGCAAGCCGAGCCGGATGAGGAAAATCGCCCGGCCGTCCACGTTGGCGGTTACTGAGCTATTCTTCGGGCAGGGTTTTGACGCCGACAGACTGCACGATCTTTTCGCGATAGCGGCGCGCATCCGCTTTGATGGTTTCTTCATTGAGAGTCAGCAGACGCCGATCGCGCATGACGACGCGACCTTCGATCACAACCGTGCGCACGTCACTGCCCTTCGTCGCATAAACGAGGTCCGAGTAGATATTGTAGAAGGGCGTCTGATTCAGGGCATCGAGATCGACAATCACGATATCCGCACGCTTTCCCTTTTCAATCGAGCCCGTCTCTTTCTCGAGATGCAGGGCCCGGGCGCCCCGAATCGTCGCCATCTCGAAAGCGTCTTCGGCCGACACAACTTACGGATCGTTACTGATAAGTTTGTGAAGCTTGGCAGCCGTGTCCATCTCCTCCCACAGGTTCAAGTCGTTGTTTGAGGCGGCGCCGTCGGTGCCCAGCCCGACCGGGAGATTCTCTCGCAACATTTCGGGCACGGGCGCAGTGCCGGAAGCGAGCTTCATGTTCGATTGCGGATTGTGCACGATTCCGACGCCGAGCTTCTTTAGCAGTCCGAGTTCGTCACCTGTTGGCCAGACCATGTGCGCAGCGATGACGCGGTCGTTCAGAAAACCGATGCGATTGAGATAGTCAACCGGCGAAGCGCCTTTCGCTTTGAGGCTGTCGTCAACCTCGCGTTTTGTTTCCGAGATGTGAGTGACGATGGGCGCGCGCAGCCGATCCGAAAGAGCGCGAGCTGCCTTCAGATGATCTTCCGAAACTGTGTACGGTGCGTGCGGCGCAATCGCCGGAACGACCAGAGCGTTGCCTTTCCACTTCTGAATGAATTTCTCGGCATAAGCGAGACCAGCTTCGTATGTCTTGTTGTCGGCGACCGGAAAGTCGATGACGGTTTCGCCCAGCACGCCGCGCATACCGGCTTTGAAAGTTTCGTCGGCAATCGCGTCTTCGAAGTAGTACATGTCGCAGTAGGTTGTCGTCCCGCTGCGAATCATTTCCGCCAATCCCAGGCGGGCGCCGACCCGCACAAAATCTTCCGTGACGTTCTTGGCTTCCGCGGGAAAGATGTACTTGGTCAGCCATTCCTGCAGATCGAGATCGTCAGCGATGCCGCGGAATAAAGTCATCGGCACGTGCGTGTGGCCGTTGATCAGTCCGGGAATGACAACTTTACCCGCGGCGTTGATAACATCTCGCGCTGCGTATTGGCGATCGATATCAGCAGTGTCAGCAACCGCCACAATGCGACCGCCCTTGATCGCCACACCACCGTTTTCGATGACGCGACGCGAGCCGTCCATCGTAACTACGGTGCCGCCTTTAATAATCAGATCCACGTTAGTCTTCCTGCGCTGGGCCATCGTCGGCGATTGTGCCGACAGAATCAATAATATGATCAGGACAACGCGACTATTCATAAGCATTTTTGAGCTGAGCCGAAGCATTACAGAACCGCGAGCGATAGCGAGCGGGATAAAGGCTGTCTCTTATACACA
>JBKPPE010000256.1:0-6781 GCA_046733375.1 Acidobacteriota bacterium
ATGGAAGCTCGCGATCGCGATTCTTTTCGTTGAAGTTGATGATGTCTTTCAGTGATTTCACCGGCGCGCTGGGGCCGAGGGATGCGAGATATTTGTTCAAGTCTGCTTTGAATTCGTAAAGCAGCACTTCGAGTTCGGTATCGTCGAACTTGCCTTGCGTCGGAATGTCCGCCGGATCGATCACCGTGGCGCCCAGCCGCTTAATCGTGTCGATGCAACCATTCATCACCTTGTCGACGGCGTCGTTGAAGCCAAACGATTTTCGCTGCACGCCAATGCGCGCGCCTTTGAGACCCTTCGGGTCGAGATCATGGGTGAAGCCGACTCTCCAAAATAAGGCATGTTCCATCCCGCGAGGCAGTTTCGTTGCTTCGTCACGCTGGTCGGGCCCCGCCATCGCGCGCAGCAAAATCGCTGCGTCTGTGACCGTCCGGCACATCGGCCCGGCCGTGTCCTGACTGTGCGCGATCGGAATAATGCCGGCGCGGCTGATCAAACCGAGCGTCGGCTTGATGCCCACCAGCGAGTTCGCGTTCGAAGGACAAACGACTGAGCCATCAGTCTCAGTTCCCACCCCGATTGTCGCGAGGTTCGCCGCGATGGCAGCGCCCGTGCCGGAACTCGAGCCGCACGGATTGCGATCGAGCACGTAAGGATTTTTCGTCTGGCCACCACGCCCGCTCCAGCCGCTCGATGAATGACTGGAACGGAAATTCGCCCACTCGCTCAGATTTGTCTTCCCAATGATCACCGCGCCGGCATCACGCAGTTTCTTCGCTACCGTCGCATCCTGCGGCGGAACCGATCCCTGCAACGCCAGCGAACCCGCCGTCGTCATCATGCGATCGTGCGTATCGATGTTGTCTTTGATGAGCACGGGAATGCCGTGCAACGGCCCACGCACGCGACCAGCCTTGCGTTCTTTGTCCATATCGACGGCGATCGCAAGCGCCTGCGGATTTGCTTCAATGACGGAATTCAAGCCGGGGCCGTCCTTGTCGAGGTCGTCGATGCGGTCGATGCGGTCTATGTACTTAAGCGCAAGCAATTCTGCGGTGTACTTGCGCAATGTCATGCCGCTTTGTAGATCGGCAATCGTCATTTCGTCCAATTCGAATGCGTCTGGCGTCGGTGGGCTGGTAACGTTTCGGGATTCGGCGCGCGCGCGAATAGAGACACTGGTGACTGCCACACCGGCGGCGCCGGCGACGCTGCGGCGCACGAAACTTCTGCGATTCATGGGCGACTCCTGAAGAGAAGTGATGGAACGCGAAACTTCTATGCTGGCGCAGATGAAAAGTCAAACAAACGGTACAGAACCGCGAGCGGTAGCGAGCGGGATAAAGACTCACCCTTCGAAATCCTACGAATGAGTTCCGTTCCTAGAATTTCAGTAGAGTGTTTGTCCCGCTCGCTACTGCTCGCGGTTCTGTAATAGCGGCTAAATTATTACTTACTTAGATAACAATCTCTTCCGCTTCAAACTGGGGTGAGAAAAGAAAGTCGGAAACGCGGGGCGAGACTTTCAAGTTCAGACTGATCGGCGTTCCGTTGCGGATACTTTCCGCCAGACGCTTGGCTTCAGGCAGGACGCCAATCGCGCGCAATGTCTGCGGATCGCTTTCGAGCAATACACGCTGCCCTTCGTCGGCGCCAAAGGCCGCCGTGAGGATCTCAACGCGCAGCCGCAACTTCGCATACTCGAGTTCAGAATCGATTTGCGCATCGGTCAGATGACGAGAAGAATCTTTGCGCAGGAAATTTCTGAAGGCTTCGATCACGCGATCGGTGATCGGGAAATCGGACGAACGCGGATCCCGGTCGAAAAGGGTTTTCTCGACACGATAACTTTCCAAGCCCGGCAGCGCGCCGGCAGCAAGCTCTCGCGTGAAATAAAAGGCGGCTTCGTTGATGCGCGCGCGGACAGGCGTTGCGGTGAGCGGCCGCGCTTCAATGTCCGGCGTAATGCCACCCCCGCCATAAAATACGCGACCCGCCGCCGTGCGAAACGCCGGCGCATTCGTGCTTCGCGGCACGCCCGTTTCCGCCGGAGAAGGCTGGCCCGGCTGAATTGTTTGCTGGTTTTCCGTCTGGTCGTGCCGCACGTAATAGTCATACAGTGACCCGCTCGAATAGTCGCGTTGCAGCGACCGACCGTAAGGCGTGTAGTAACGCGCCGTCGTCAATGTGAGCCCGGTGTTGAAAGGTAAGGTGAAGACATGTTGCACTAAACCCTTGCCGAAGCTCGTTTCACCCACTACCAATCCGCGCCCGTGATCCTGAA
This sequence comes from Acidobacteriota bacterium, assembly GCA_046733375.1. GTDB lineage: Bacteria > Acidobacteriota > Blastocatellia > Pyrinomonadales > Pyrinomonadaceae > UBA11740. Next base: position 2,285 of record JBKPPE010000256.1, read on the forward strand.
TTGCACCGGCGACGATCTCAGAAGCCGATGCCGTGTTGCGATTGATAAGAACCACCAGCGGCATGTCTTCCGGATCCGTGCCGGTCGATTTGTAAACGGCGGCTTTGGTGTACTCGCTACGTCCTTTCACCGATACGACGACGGCATCGTGTGGCAGGAATTCACTCGCGATGTCTATGGCCTGATCCAGCAACCCGCCGGGGTTATTGCGCAAATCCAAAACGAGCTGGCGCATTCCCTGCTTCTTCAAAACTGCGAACGCGTCGCGTAATTCCTCATCACTGGTTTGCTGGAAACCGCCAATCAATCCGACATAACCGGTGGCGGGAGCGATCATGAACTCGTTGCGAATCGACGGCAGGGGAACGGCGGCGCGAACAATCCTGACACTAAGACCGACCGGTTGACCGGCGCGTTCAACTTTGATTTCGACTTCTTTGCCACGCTCGCCCCGAACGTTGCGCGAGACTTCGTCACTCGACCATTCGCGCGCGTCTTTTCCATCAACGGCGACGATGCGATCGCCGTAGCGGAGTCCGGCGCGGGCCGCCGGCGTATTCGGCACGACCGACTGCACGTACACCCCGTCATCGTGACGCAGAATCTGCACGCCGATGCCGACGAAGCTTGACGCCTGGTCCTCTTTTAGTTTTCTGAATTCGTTCGATGGGAAATATACGGAATGCGGATCAAGCGTGAACAGCATTCCCTGGATCGCCGCCTGCGTCGCCTTCTCATAATCGATGTCGCCGACGTAGTTCTGCTCGACGATCTCGATGGCTTCGCTGTAATCGCCTTCAATCCTGTCTGCTTCGAACTTGTCCTGAGCTGAAGTTTTCTGAGCGGTAGTGTTGGTGCTGGCCGCTTGTCGTCGCCGGGTCGAGCGCGAATAAAGGCCTCCGGCAAATGTGGCCGTAACCAAAATGAAAGTTGCGACAATGGCGAATCCGCGAGTCATCTCAACCGACTGTCCAAACTATAACACAGCGACACAACCCCGCCCGAAGCCGCGCTTTTTCCGCGCGATAATGCAATTCACGCTTGTGCATGGCCACTTGTTCCGTAGAAAATGCTCGTTGAGATGCCGCCCCATTTAACAATCGTTGTGCCCGCTTACAACGAAGGGGCGCGGATCGAAAAGACTCTCGTTACAATTCTTGAATACCTGAATAAGAACAATCCGTCGTCACAAGTGATCGTGGTTGATGACGGTTCGCGTGATGACACATCCGCCATTGCGGAAAAAGCGATGGCGGCTCCCGGCGCACTCGTGACACGCGTAATTCGTTACGAACCCAATCGTGGAAAGGGGTTTGCGGTCCGCACCGGCTTACTGGCGGCTTCCGCCGACATTGCGCTGTTTTCAGATGCGGATCTCTCGACGCCGATTACTGAAACACCCAAGCTGGTTGAGGCGATCAGAACCGGACGTGCTGACTTGACGTTTGGCTCGCGCGCGTTGAATCGATCGTTAATCGGCGTGCATCAGTCATGGCAGCGTGAACAGGGTGGGCGCGTTTTCAATTTGCTGGTGCGGATCGCGACTGGGTTGCCGTTTTGGGACACGCAATGCGGTTTCAAGGCGTTTCGCATGAGTGTGTGCCGGCCGCTGATCGAAGCAGCACAAATCGATCGGTTCGGTTTCGACGTAGAGCTAATCTACCTTGCGCATCTTGCAAAGCTGCGGTTGATCGAAATTCCAGTGCGCTGGGATCACGTCGCAGGCGGCGCCCTCGATTCGTCGAGCAACTATTCGCGCGACACGCTACGCATGATTTCTGAAGTGCGGCGAATTCGCGGAAACGCCGGCGGAGGTGTTTACGAAGAGGCAATTGACGCCGCGCGCGCTGCGGCAATCATGGCAGCTAACAACGAACCGTGATTGTGGCAAGGACTTGTCTTTGTCTATTTACGATTCACGATTTACCATTCACGGCCTTATGGCACGACTCAATGTAAACATCGATCATGTCGCGACGGTGCGTCAGGCGCGACGAACGACCGAGCCAAGTGTCGTGGCCGCCGCAATGATCTGCGAACAGGCAGGCGCCGACGGGATAACGATTCATATTCGCGGCGATCGTCGCCACATTCAAGACATGGACGTACGGCTGTTACGTGAAGCGGTGACGACGTATCTCAATGTCGAGATGGCCGCCTCCGAAGAAATGTTGAAGATCGCTATCGAGGTAAAGCCTGACGCCGTTTCGCTCGTGCCGGAAAATCGGGGCGAGATCACCACGGAAGGTGGTCTGAATGTGCGCGGTAATCTTTCCATCGTGCGCGCGGCCGTCAACAAGTTACGCGAGTCAGGCATCATGGCTAGTCTCTTCATTGATCCCGACGCGGAACAGATTGAAGCGGCCCGCGAAGTCAACGCTCAGCAAGTCGAGTTGTGCACCGCGGCTTATGCTGAAAGTACGCTCGGTGCCACTGGAATTCACGGCGAGGGCGCGGCGCGCGCGAATCATGAATTGCGGCGCTTGCGCGAAGGCGCGGCACTCGCAGCACAGTACGGATTACACGTCGCCGCGGGTCACGGACTGACCACGCGAAATGTGGGCGCAGTGGCGCGCATCAGTGAAGTTTCCGAATTCAACATCGGACATCACATCGTTTCGCGAGCTGTTTTTGTGGGTTTGGATCGCGCCGTGCGGGAAATTCGCGAGGCAATAAACGCCAAGGCCTAGGGGGAAAAGGGGAAGGGGTAAACGGGGAAAGGGGAAAAGGGTAAACGGGGAAAAGGGCAAATTCCGATTACCCTCGTGCCCTTTTACCGTTTTACCCTTTTCCCCCTTACCCTTTGCCCCCAATGTCTTTTATCGCGATGACGATGCGAGTTGAATCCTCACCATCGATCGCTCAAGTTTGGCGCGCGCCTTTTCGAAGTCTTCTTCTGAACCACTCCACGAACTAAGTTGCTTCTCGGTATGTTCGCGCGCGAGACGTGCGCGGGCGGCGTCGATCTCATCGGGTCTTTCGGCAATTTCCGCCAGCACGGAAACGCGATCGTCGCTCACTTCGATAAAGCCGCCGGAGACGTGAAGCTGAGAATTCGTGCCGCCGTGGTTGTAAGTGAGCACACCGGTTTTGAGTTCCGCAATGAGAGCGGCGTGCCCGGGCAAAATCTGCATCTCGCCCGCGCGTCCGGGCACCGTGACAGAATTGACTGCCTCCGCGAGCACGCGGCGTTCAGGAGTGACGACTTCGAGTTGTAATTGATCGGCCATCTGTCAGAACCACCTGCGGTAGCGGGTGGTTGAACTCTCTATTTGGAATCGCTTGAAACGAGCGAACAACCGCCCGCTACCGCAGGCGGTTCTGACTCCTTACCCTTGAAGCGTTTTGCCCAACTCAATCGCTTCTTCGATCGTGCCGACCATGTAGAAAGCCTGCTCAGGAAGTTCGTCGTGCTTGCCTTCAATGATTTCTTTGAAGCCTTTGATCGTGTCTTCAAGTTTGACGTACTTGCCTTCACGGCCGGTGAATTGCGACGCGACGTGGAAGGGCTGCGAGAAGAATCGCTGAATCTTGCGTGCGCGGGAAACGACCAACTTATCTTCGTCCGACAGCTCGTCGAGACCGAGAATCGCGATGATGTCCTGCAGATCTTTGTAGCGCTGCAAAATCTGCTTCACCGCCTGCGCCGCGTTGTAGTGATCTTCGCCGACGATGCGCGGATCAAGAATGCGCGAAGACGACGACAGCGGATCCACCGCCGGATAAATTCCGAGCTCGACGATTTGTCGCGACAACGCCGTGACTGCGTCAAGGTGGGCGAACGTCGTGGCCGGCGCCGGATCGGTGTAGTCGTCCGCCGGAACGTACACGGCTTGAATCGAAGTGATCGATCCGGTCTTGGTTGAAGTGATGCGCTCCTGCATCTCGCCCATTTCCGTTGCCAGGTTCGGCTGATATCCCACCGCCGAAGGCATGCGGCCCAGCAACGCCGACACTTCTGAACCGGCCTGGGTGAAGCGGAAGATGTTGTCGATAAAGAGCAGCACGTCCATTCCCTGATCGCGGAAGTATTCGGCGACCGTCAGACCCGAGAGGGCGACGCGGAGTCGCGCGCCCGGCGGTTCAGTCATCTGACCGTAAATGAGCGCCACCTTCGACTTGCCGATGGCCTTCATGTCAACCTTGGTGAGATCGAACTTGCCCGTATCGTGGAAATTCTTGTTGAACTCGTCGCCAAACTGGATAACCTGCGACTCGACCATTTCACGCAGCAGGTCATTTCCTTCACGCGTTCTTTCGCCGACGCCGGCAAAAACCGAGAAACCGGAACGCGCCTTCGCGATGTTGTTAATTAACTCCATCACGATAACCGTCTTGCCTACGCCCGCGCCGCCAAACAAACCGATCTTTCCGCCACGCACGAATGGCTGAATCAGGTCAATGACCTTGATTCCGGTTTCAAACATCTGTAGTTCGGTTGACTGCTCTTCAAAAGTCGGGGCGTGACGATGGATGGGGTAGCGTTCGGTGTGTTTG
>JBKPPE010000257.1:0-6053 GCA_046733375.1 Acidobacteriota bacterium
GCGCAGAACCTTCCCGGAATCCGGTCGGCTGCGCTGGTGAGTACGCTGCCGCTGACACTGGACTACAGTTACACGTCGATTTATGTCGAAGGACAGGCGATTACCAACACGTCCGATCTACCGCTCGCAGTGCCAAATGACGTCAGCCCAAACTACTTTCACACCATGGAGATTCCGCTCCGGGGGCGAGATTTTTCCGATCACGATGACAAGACTGAATCGCGGGTGGCGATCGTCAACGAAACTTTCGCGCGTAGGTTCTTTCCTAATCGAGATGCGATTGGTGGCCGCTTCAACTTCAGCGGCCCGGATCAGCCGTTTTGGGAAATAGTCGGCGTCGCCGCTGACGGCAAGTACAACAGCCTCGCCGAAGATCCGAAGCCGGCGATCTATCGCCCGCTGTGGCGAAACTACAGCACGAGCACAACACTAGTTGGTCGCACTTCCGGCGACACAGCGTCCGCGATTGCCGCATTTCGGAAAGAGTTGCAAGCGCTTGATCCGACCTTGCCTCTTTTCAATGTCACGACGCTAACCGCGCAAATGAATTTGCCGTTGTTTCCTTATCGCATGGCGGCGATCGTGCTTGGAAGCTTTGGCATCCTGGCGATCGTGCTGGCCGCAATCGGAATTTACGGCGTCATGTCTTATGTGGTCGCCGGACGCACGCGCGAAGTCGGAGTTCGAGTTGCGCTCGGCGCCGCGCGGCGTGACGTGCTCTTGTTGATGATCAAACAGGGAATGACTTTGGCGTTGCTTGGTCTTGGCTTTGGATTGCTCGGCGCGCTTGGGATCGCGCAACTGATCGTAAAACTTCTGTTCGGAGTTAATCCGGCCGATCCAATTACATTTGGGGGAGTCTCCATTCTTTTGGCGCTGGTGGCAGCGCTGGCTTGTTATTTGCCCGCGCGCCGTGCGACCAAAGTCGATCCACTGATAGCGCTGAGATACGAGTGAGTAAGGGAGGCAGCTATGCATAGTTTTTCCCAGGACGTTCGATATGGTTTGCGGATGCTGGTGAAGAGTCCGGCCGTAACCGCAGTAGCAATTATCGCCCTGACTGTCGGCATCGGGGCCACCACGGCCATCTTTACAGTTGTTCATGCGGTGCTGTTGCGTTCTTTGCCTTACGCCGATGGCGATCGTCTCGCGATTGTCTGGGAGAACCGGCGAAGTGGCACGCCTCGTCCACAGAACGTGATCAATCTGGGAAACTTCTCTGATTGGAAAGCGCAAAACAATTCTTTCACGGACATGGCTGCGTTTTTCGATCTGAATACAAATTTAACGGGCGACGGCGAGCCCGAAGAAGTCCCCAGTCAGCTTGCGACTCCCAATCTCTTCTCGTTGTTGGGTGTGAACACGATCAAAGGCCGCACATTCTTATCTAATGAAGGCCAGGACGGCGGGCCCGCAGTGGTTGTCATCAGTTACGATCTATGGCAGAGACGATTTGGCGGTGATCCAAACATCGTCGGCCGCAAGATAACGCTCAACAACCGACCGACGGAAATCGTCGGTGTGCTCGCGCCCGAAAAAGGCTGGTTCATTCAGAAGGCCTCAATGATCCAGCAAGCACCGGAAATCTGGTTGCCGTGGCAAATAACCAATGAGCTGCGCGAACGGCACGGCCGGTTCGCGCGCGCGGTGGCGCGTTTGAAACCAGGCGTCACTTTCGAGCAGGCGCAGAACGACATGAACGTCATCGGCGCGCGCCTGGAGCAGCAGTATCCGGATTTCGATACCAACTGGGGCGTCACGGTCGTGCCGTTGCGCACGCAGTTTACCGGCGAGATTCGCAAGCCATTGCTGATTCTCCTGGGCGCCGTTGGCTTTGTGCTGCTGATTGCTTGCGCCAACGTCGCAAACTTGCTGCTCGCGCGTGCGGCGTCGCGTAAGCGCGAGATCGCCTTGCGTGCAGGACTCGGCGCCAGCCGCTGGCGCATTGTGCGCCAACTCCTCACCGAGAGTGTGGTGCTCTCTTTCTTCGGCGGAGCGTTCGGTCTGTTGCTCGCTATCTGGGGCACGCGCGCGTTGCTCGCGCTTAGCCCGCCCGAGCTGATTGATATTCGGGGCACCACGGTGAATTGGCCCGTTTTGGGTTTCACAATTGCGCTGACGCTGATTACCGGCATCGTCTTCGGATTAGTCCCTGCGATTGAAGCTTCGCGATTTGATTTGAGCGAGCCGTTGAAAGAAGGCGGCAAGAGCGTCGTGGGCGGAACGCGCGCACTTCGCATGCGCAATATTTTTGTGGTGGCGCAAGTGGCGCTTGCACTCGTGTTGTTGGTCGGAGCCGGTTTGCTAATTCGCAGCTTGAATCGGCTGCAATCAGTTGAACCCGGATTTGATCCAAACAATCTGCTTACCATGCGGGTGACCTTGCCCTCGCGGAAATACGATACCGATCCGAAAGTTCTTAACTTCTTCAAACAGGCTGAAGATCAAATCCGCGCTCTTCCCGGAGTCGAGTCGGTCGCGGCGATCAATACGATGCCGTTCGATGGGCCTCACTCCGGCACCAATCTCGATATCGAAGGCCAGCCGAAACGTCCTTCGAGTCAGGGGCTCGGCACCGGCGTGGTCGTAACTGACGCGAATTATTTTCAGACCATGCGCATTCCGCTAAAGCGTGGCCGCGTTTATACGCCCGAGGAAGCGATGGAAATGCGGCACGTCGTCGTGGTCAATGAAGCATTCGCGGCCGAAAACTTTCCTGGTCAGGATCCAATCGGCAAGCGCGTCACGATCTACATGAAAGACGACAACCAGCCGACGGAAATCATTGGCATCGTCCGCAACAACAAACACAAGAGTCTGGACAGCGAAGTAGAGCCGATGGCTTTCTGGCCGCACGCCGAATTGGTCTATTCGCGCATGACGATCGTGATCCGCACGCGCGGCGACAGCACCGCCATTGCCGCGGCCGCGCGCAATGTAATTCGCCAACTCGATCCCGATCAGCCCATTGGTCAGGTAGCGACGATGGAATCTCTGATGTCCAAATCGGTCGCCAAGATCAGATTTAATTCAACGTTGCTGGCGATCTTTTCAGTCGTCGCGTTGGTAATGGCCGCTGTCGGAATTTACGGCGTCATGTCTTATTCCGTGTCGCAGCGCACGCATGAGATCGGAGTTCGTATGGCGCTGGGCGCCCAGCGCGCGGATGTGCTGCGCTTGATGCTGAAACAAGGACTGCTGCTGGCGATTGTCGGCGTCGCGGTTGGCCTGGCGGCCTCGTTTGGATTGACTCGCGTCGTCTCGACATTGCTCTTCGAAGTGGCGGCCACCGACAAGCTTACGTTTGCCGCGGTCTCATCAGGTTTGTTCATAGTGACAGTATTCGCGAGCTACATCCCAGCGTGGCGAGCGACGCGCATTAATCCGTTGGTGGCGTTGCGTTACGAATAGTTTTTTGACTGAACTCTGGTTGAGCTTCGCCGGAACCAACCGGACCAAGGGAGGTCGGAATGCAAACACTTCTTCGCGACTTGCGTTACGCCGTTCGCATGTTGCTTAAGACCCCGAGCTTCACGGCCGTGGCGGTGGCATCGATCGCGCTCGGCATTGGCGCGAACACCGCCGTGTTTAGCGTCGTCAACGCAGTGCTGTTGAAGTCCCTGCCTTACAAAGACCCGGAGACTTTGATGCTGGTTTGGGGAAGCGGCCAGTCAGAGGGAGCGACCCGCAATCGCGATCAGGTCTCGGCTACAGACGTTGCCGATTTTCGCCACCAGACCACCGCATTTGAAGACGTCGCGACTTATAGCGGCTGGAATCCAATCATGTCCGGAAATGGCGCCGGCGCCGAACGCGTTCCCGCCATTCAGGTAGGCGAAGGTTATTTCAATGTCATGAAAGGCACACCGATGCTGGGCCGCGTGTTTACAGCGGAAGAGCAACAGGACGGAAAGGACTTCGTTATCGTCCTCAGCCACGGTCTGTGGCAGCGTCGTTTCGGAAGTGATCCCGCGATCGTGGGTAAGAAGATTTTTCTCAACAGTCGTCCTTACACAATTGTCGGCGTAATGGGTCCGGACTTTCGTGCGTTACCGTCGACGCTGGTTCTGCCCGAAGGCGAGTTCTATCGGCCGGTGGCCGAAGCTTACGACGACACGAAGCGTAGCGAACGCCATTTACGCGCGATTGCCCGCTTAAAACCGGGCGTGACCCGCCAGCAAGCGCAGACGGAACTGTCGCTGATTGCCCAACGCCTGGAGCAACAGCATCCGCAAACCAACAAAGGTCGCAGCGTTCATGTCACTTCGATCACCGAGGATACCGTCGGTGGCCCAAGCCGCGCGCTATGGATGATCTTTGGGGCGGTTGGATTTGTGTTACTGGTCGCGTGCGCCAATGTCGCCAACTTGTTACTGGCCCGCGCCAGTGCGCGGCAAAAAGAGATCACCATTCGATCCGCGATCGGCGCCGGCAGAGGTCGTTTGATCCGGCAATTGCTGACCGAGAGTTTGCTGTTGTCAATCGTCGGTGGATCCCTCGGGCTGTTAATTGCGATCTGGGGTACGGGGGTGATCGAACGGATTGGTTCGCGGATCAATCCCGTCTTCAATGGCTTTCACATTGATCTGCGCGTGCTCGCTTTCACTTTCGGCCTGACGTTAATTACCGGAGTCCTTTTTGGAATTGCGCCGGCACTGCAGATGTCCCGGCCAAATCTGAGCGAATCGCTGAAAGATACGGGACGAGGACTCGGAGGATCTGCAAAGAGTAATCGCCTGCGCGGAGCACTGGTGATTACTGAAGTCGCAATGACGCTGGTGCTGCTGGTCGCCGCCGGGCTTCTGGTGCGAACTATCATTCGGCTGGGCAGCGTCAACAAGGGTTTCAATTCGCGCAATGTGTTGACGATGAATATCGGCCTGCCGGGTTTGAAGTATCCGAAGCCGGAAAACGTCATTGCGTTTTACAAACAAGCGAGCGAACGCATCGCGGCTTTGCCTGGAGTTAAAGCTGCGGGAATAACCAGCGTCCTGCCACTGAGTGACAACTTTGATGGGCGCGGCGTCGTGATCGAGGACTATCCGAAGCCACCAGGCGAAGAGATCAGCGTTGACCTTTATGTGGTGACGCCGGGATATCTGCGCGCGATGGAAATTCCGGTGTTGAAAGGTCGCACAATTACAGAACAAGACAACGCCGACGGCCTGAAGGTCGCGTTGATTAACCGGACCATGGCCGAGCAGTTATGGCCGAACCAGGATCCGATCGGCAAGCGCATCAGTTTTCCCAGCGATCAAAAGAACAGTAAACCATGGCGCACCATAGTCGGCGTGGTGAGCGATGTGTCTCAGTACTCACTTGACCACAAACCGCCGATGCAGTTTTACGTTCCCCACGAACAGTTTCCGACCTCGTTCAATACCATCGTCGTCAAGACGACGAATAAGCCGGAAGAGATGACCGCGGCGGTCCGCGGCGCGATTCTTTCGGTGGACAGCGAGCAGGCCGTTTACAACGTCGCGACTTTAGAAGAACTGCAATCCAACTCGATCCTGCTGCGTTCGTTTTTCATGCTGCTGCTCATTACGTTTTCTGTGCTGGCCTTGATGCTCGCCGTCGTCGGCATTTATGGCGTCATGTCTTATGCAGTAACACAGCGAACACAGGAGATCGGTATTCGGATGGCGCTGGGCGCGGGTGCTGGCGATGTGCTGAAGCTTATTTTGCGAAACGGCCTGGCGCTGACTGCCGGCGGCGTGCTTATCGGGCTTGCGGGGGCGTTTGTTCTGACGCGTTTGCTGGCAGTTTTGTTGTTCGGCGTTCAGCCAACCGACGCGCTCACCTTTATGACGGTGTCACTGACCCTAGTTATTGCGGCGCTCGTCGCCTGCTATCTGCCCGCGCGCCGCGCGGCGAAAGTCGATCCTTTGGTAGCGCTGCGATATGAATGACGGAACGATGTACTGGGCTCGGCGGCGCAAGATCAAACCGAGCGCTTGCGTAGAGAGCAAAGCATAAGCAGCAAGGCCGGAAGCAAAGACCGAAACAAGAGGTTTCATCATGCACACCTTAATCCAGGACCTGCGTTACGC
>JBKPPE010000258.1:0-5179 GCA_046733375.1 Acidobacteriota bacterium
CACGCGCGAACAGCTTACGCGCTCAGGAACGCGCGGCATGCGCAGCGCGATGGAAGTAACCACGAACTTTCCCGATCCCTGGGCCGGGGGCGCCTGGCATCCGCGCGACATCATGCAGATGGAGTTGATCGCCTCGCATGCGGCACTGTCGCTCGCGTCGAATTATCGTGCCGACTACCTGCGGAACTTTTACGGACTTGGCAAAGAGAATCTCGCACCTATCAAGGCCGGAGAACCGCTCGGCTATGTCATTTGGGCCGGCCAGGGGCGTGACGAAAACGTGGCAAAGCTGGTCGGCGCTTTAGTCGAACAGAGCGTTGAAGTCTATCGACTCGATCGAGAACTGCACGGGCGGCATGGACAGTTTGTTATCAAGCGCGCGGCGGAAGGGCAAAATCGCGCCGCCGCACCTTCCACGCTGACTCTAAACGTAACCCCGGATGTCCACGAAATTCCTGCCGGCAGCTACATTGTGTTTTTGAATCAACCTTATCGCTCGAATGTCGAAGCGCTGTTTGAGCCACAAATCTATCCGGATCGCGTCACGGCAACGGGCGAGGCCGAACGTCCGTACGATGTTGCCGGATGGACTTTGCCGATGATGATGGGTCTGGAAGCGAGTCCCATCGTGGAAATTCGTGAGGCGGCGACTGAGCGACGTTTGACCCTCGTCACCAGGGAAGATGATGTGCGGAAAGATCTCGCGTTGCCGCTTTGGACGACTGACAAGTCGCCCACCGCTAACCCCATCAAGCCCAAAGTTCGCATCGGCATTTACCAGAACTCGCGCGCGGGAAACATGGACGAAGGCTGGACCCGTTACGTGTTTGACACTTTCAACATACCGTTCGAATCAATAGGCGAGGCGGCGGTTAATCAGGCAAGTCCGTCTGCAAAATTTGACGTGATGGTTCTGCCATCCGAACAGACACGACCTACCGCGGATACCGAAGCTGACGACGCAGCAGCGCGCGGCATCAGCGCCCAGGGATACGCGAATCTCGCGCGCTTTGTCGAAGACGGTGGCACATTAATTTGCTTCGACGGCTCATGCGGGGCGGTAATTCGACAAATGAAGCTGCCGCTGAAAAACGTGCTGGACGGTTTGCGATCGTCGGATTTCTATTGTCCGGGTTCCGTTCTGCGCGTCGATGTCGATACTGCGAATCCAATCGCGCGCGGCATGTACAAAGAGACTGACGCCTATTTCATTAACAGCTCGGCTTTTGAAGCTACCGACAAGGATCGAGTGCGAGTGATCGCCCGGTACGCTAATGAGAACCTGCTGCGGTCCGGATGGTTGCGGGGCGAAGACAAGCTGAAGAATAAGATCGCCCTGGCAGAAGTCACCATAGGCAAGGGTCGGGTGGTGCTGTTCGGTTTTCGCCCACAGCATCGCGGCCAAACCTGGGGAACGTTTCCCTTTATTTGGAACGCAATCAATCTGGCGGCACGGCCGTAAACACGCCGTCCTTGCCTGACCTGTCGCGCGGTGCTATTTTCATCCCGTCAGGCCTGAATCTCTCCCCGAGATTTACTCTTCCCAAACAGAAAATAGCTGCAATTCGTGGCGGTTAGTCCAACTGACGCCCCGACTTATTGCATCAAATTTCGTGGACGTTCTGCGTAGTTCTCTCTCCAATCTGCCGCAAGAACACAGCCGGCTTCGCGTCTCCCCGACAAGGAGTTCAAGGTCATGAATAAATCGCGTGCTCTCGTGTTTTCGTTTGTCGCACTCGCGTTGCTAATACCGCCCGCGTTTGGTCAAGGCCGTCCCCGAAGAGTCGGGCCGCCGCCTTCGGATGGATCTACGCCCGCACAAACATCGGGGGCGAAGCCGGCTGCGCAACGGCCGTCCGCGGGAACTCAGACGAATAAGCCGGTCGACTTGAATCGGCCACCGGCGCCGCCAATTCTCCGCGGTTCGAACGAAGACCCAAACCGCGATCAACTGCCCACAACTGGTCAGCAAAAAGACAAGGGGCCCGAAGAATATGCCGAGGGCGACACCATACGCGTCGATACGACTCTGGTGAGTCTTCCGGTGAGCGTGATGGATCGCGACGGCAAATTCATTCCGAACCTCCGCAAGGAAAATTTTCGGATTTGGGAGAACGGCGTCGAGCAGCAGGTGGCGTACTTCGCATCCACTGAGAAGCCATTCACCGTCGCTTTGGTCATTGACACGAGCGGATCTACGAAGAACAAGTTGGAAGAGATCCAGGACGCCGCGATTGCCTTTGTCGAACAACTCCGTCCCGACGATAAGGTGATGGTCGTTGCGTTCAACGACAAGATTCGTGTGCTGTCAGAACCGACGACTGACCGTTTTATGCTGCGCGATGCGATTCGTCAGACTGAGGCAGGATCCGGCACGCGGCTTTACGATGCGGTGGACTTGATTATCAATCAGTACTTCAACCGGATCGAGGGTCGCAAGGCTCTGGTGCTATTCACCGATGGTGTTGACACGACCAGTCGGAGAGCAGACTACGAGAGCACTGTGCGTGATGCCGAAGAACTCGACGCGCTGATTTATCCGGTTGAGTACGATACTTTCAGCGACATGGCGGGCATGGGCGGTGGATGGCCGGGTGGCGGCCGTCGCGGTCGACGCGGTGGCGGTGGTGGCGGTAGCGGCAGCGTGATTGATGATATTTTCAGCATCATTCTCGGCGGCGGCGTGACCATCGGCAATGTTGGTGGCGGAAGAGGTGGCGGTGGCAGCGGCACCAGCCGCGAGGAATACGAGCGCGGCGATCGATATCTGCATGACCTTGCTCGTGTCTCAGGCGCCAGGCTGTACAACGCGGAACAGCAAAATCTCGATTACGCATTTCGTTCCGTGGCAGAGGAACTGCGACGGCAATACAGTCTCGGGTACTACCCCAGGACAAAGCCTGTGGCAGGTGAACGCCGTGGAATTCGAGTGCGAGTGGATCGTCCGGAACTGGTGGTGCGAACGCGCGACAGCTACATTTTCCAACCAAACTCAAACACGGCAGCACAAACGCAGCCGCAACAGAAACCGCCGGTGTTGAGGAAGTAAAGTAGGAGCGCAGGCATCTTGCCTGCGGTGCGCCGGCATCTGTGCCGGCGTACTGGCTTTCAAACTACCGTTCCATCCGCAATCAATCCATTCTTCGGAACGATGATAATGCGATCGCGGATGTAATAGCTGCCGTCCGGCCCATCGAAATTTTCGACGCCCGCTTCATTCAGCAATTTCACGTTTGCGCCGATGCGCGCGTTCTTGTCGATGATCGCGCGCCGCACGATCGTCCCTTCGCCAACGCCGATCCTGGGCCGCTTCGCTTCGCGATCCCCGAGCATGTCTTCCAAAGTCTGGTAGTAGTCGGCGCCCATCACATACGTACCGTCCAGATGTGCGCCTTCACCGATGCGGCTGCGTAAGCCGACAACGCAGCGATTGATCTTCGCGCCGTTGACGATGCAGCCATCACTGATGATCGAATCGCGAATTTCGCAGTTGTCGACTTTTGAAGGCGGCAGATAGCGCGCGCGGGTAAACATGGGCGCCTCTGCGTCGAACAGATTAAACGGCGGAATCGCCGAGGTCATCTCGAGGTTTGCTTTGTAGAAAGCTGCAATCGTTCCGATGTCTTCCCAGTAACCATCGAAAAGATAAGCCTGCACGTTGTAATTCTGAATACTCGCGGGGATGATTTCTTTGCCGAAATCCAAGCGGGAAGGATCCTCGGCGAGCACTCGCTCAATCACGTCGTACTTGAACACATAAATTCCCATCGACGCGAGGAAAGGGCGCGCCTGCGCTTCCTCGGCACTTAAGCCAAATGAGGTTGTTTCGACACGCATCGCATCGAGCGCTTCACCTTTCGGCTTCTCACGAAATTCAACGATGCGTCCCTCGCCATCGGTCTTCAATAAACCAAACTCGCTCGCGGAGTCCGGCGGAATGGGAATGGCAGAGATGGTGATGTCCGCGTTTGTCTCTTCATGCCTCGCGAGAAACTTCTTGTAATCCATCCGATAGAGATGGTCGCCGGAAAGAATCAAGAGCGTGTCGATGCGCCAGTCACGGATATGGGGCAAGACCTGACGCACGGCGTCGGCGGTTCCCTGAAACCAGTCAGGGCGATCGGGAGTCTGTTCAGCCGCGAGAATCTCAACAAAGCCATCGGCGAACGGTGAGAACCTATAGGTCGTCGCAATATGACGATTGAGCGACGCAGAGTTGTACTGCGTCAGCACGAACATGCGAATCACGTCTGAGTTGATGCAGTTCGAAATCGGCACATCCACCAGGCGATATTTTCCGCCCAACGGCACCGCCGGTTTTGAGCGGTCGCGGGTCAGCGGAAACAGGCGACTGCCCGCACCACCGCCGAGGATGACGGCCAGAAGATTCTGTTTTGGCGGCATAGGGTGAGGCGAGGATATAGGTAAACTCGCAGACGTTTCAAGACAAGATGAAAGGCCGTGTTAGAATCCGCAGCCGAAAATGTCCCGCAATCGCATAGAAGCCTTCAGTGACGGCGTGATCGCGATCATTATCACGATTATGGTCCTTGAGCTGCACGTGCCAATTGGCGCGAGCCTGTCAGCGCTGCGACCAATGACGCCGGTCTTCCTAAGTTACATTTTGAGTTTCGTTTTAGTGGGCATTTACTGGAGCAATCATCATCATCTTTTTCAGGTCGTCGAACGTGTCAGTGGCGGCGTCCTTTGGGCCAACCTGCATCTGCTGTTTTGGTTGTCGCTGATTCCGTTCGCGACTGCCTGGATGGGCGAAAACCACTTCGCCGCCGTGCCGGTCGCAGTTTACGGCGTCGTGTTGGTGTTTGCCGCCATCGCGTATTTCATTTTGACGCGAGCCTTGTTGCGCATTCACACGTCGGATTCAACCCTGGCAATCGCACTTGGCAGAGATTTCAAAGGCAAAATTTCAATTATGATTTATCTTGCGGCGATCGGTCTGACTTTCGTGCGATCGTGGTTGGGAGCAGCTCTGTATGTCTTGATCGAAATTATTTGGTTGGTCCCGGACCGCAGGATTGAGAAAAGAATCGCCGCAAGCTAATCAGCCCGCCCGTTTCGCAAAATATCCCGGCCGGTAGCGCAACTTTAACCCTTGCTTCGTAAATTCAGGGTTGGTGATCTCAATCTTCATGTTGCGAAACCCTCCGTCGCGTGTCTT
>JBKPPE010000259.1:0-5068 GCA_046733375.1 Acidobacteriota bacterium
GGCGAATATATGGTTTGTGATGAAGAATCTTTGGAAGTAGAAAAAGATCATTTTCCATTTGTCATTGGACATTTAACATTTTTCATTTTCTTCTGCATGCGCCTCGATCGTGCGACGCGCGACTGAGCGAATTAAGATGGCAAATGACAAATGTCAAATGATAAATGACAAATGGAAAATGATCAGTTCAGATCGTTGTAACCCTGCGCGTTAACCATGGAAAATTACCTCTGGATTTTCTGGACCATTCTCGGCGCGATTTTGATCGTCGCTGAGATCTTCACCACCGGCTTCGTGCTGCTCTGGTTCGGCATCGGCGCCTTGGCGGCGGCGCTGGCAAATCTCGCCGGAGTGACGAGCATTCCTCTTCAATTCCTCATTTTCGCTGTCGTTTCGATCGGGTTAACCGCGGCGTCACGCACAATCTTCGTCAACTATTTCTCGCGGGAAAAATCGGGCGGCGATTTGAAGACGGGCGCGGACGCGCTGCCGGGAAAAGTTGGAACGGTTGTCACGTCAAGTCAGGGTGCTTTGCATGAAGGCGCGGTGAAAGTCTTTGGTTCGACGTGGACTGCTTATCCAGCCGAAGGTGAAGAACCGCTGGAAGCCGGCGACCGCGTGCAGGTCGAGCGCGTGCAGGGCGCGTCGATTTATGTTCGACGCGTAGGTCTTGTCCCGGACTGGCGCGGTAAAGAATTGGGATCTTAAAGAACGTTAAAGGCTTGGCGTTTGGTGCTGACTATCGACTTCAGTTTCATCCAGCGTCCGATCGTCTTCCGCCACGGGTAGCTCAACCGTAATTCGCTCGGCAGCACCATCCTCCAGTTCTTCACCAGAGAATCTCGCAAGCACCACCGTGATGTTGTCTTCACCGCCGCGATCGTTTGCGGCCGCCACCAGAGCCGCGCAGGCGGCGTTAAGATCATCACCTGATTCGGCGACAATTTGGCGAATCTCTTCGTTACGAAGCTTGCCTGATAATCCGTCGCTGCAAAGCAAGAGCATATCGCCCTGTCGAAGCTGAATGCGCGCCGTTGCCGGCGTCAGCTCTGTCTGCGCGCCAAGCGCCTGGAGGATCACGTTGCGAAACATGTGCGTCTCAGCTTCTTCTTCGCTGATTTGCCCGACGTCGACCAGTTGCTGCACTAACGATTGATCTTTGGTGGCGAGCCGAATCTGCTCGCCGCGCATCACGTACGCGCGGCTATCGCCGACCTGCACCAGGTCAAGTTTGTCGTGCCTGATTGCCGCGCCCGTCAGCGTGGCGCCCATGCCGCTGCAACGGCTGTCTTCCAAACTCTTGAAATGAATCGCCCGGTTCGCTTGCAGTGTGGCGTGCTTCAGGCAATCAATGAGAGAAGCGTCGGGATCGCAACCCTTGCCATCGTTCCCGCTCATCACCTCGCGCACAGAGTCGATGGCCATGCGACTGGCAACGTCACCGGCGAGCGCGCCGCCCATGCCGTCCGAAACGACGAGCACCAGGCCTTCATCTCCGATTTCCAGCCGCGTCATTTCTTCCGGATTTTCCGACCCGTCAGAGCCGGTCCAGGCTTTTTGCGTCGCTAAATCGAGCAGGAGGAAGTTGTCTTCGTTGCCACGGCGAACGCGGCCGACATCTGATTTTGCGTGTAGCTCGACGAGCATTTTGAGGAGCGTTAGGACGAAATATGAAGCCGATAGTTCGTCAGGATTTTATATTGCTCTTGCTGTCTTGTCACTCATAATCGCCGCAGAAACTTTCGGAATTAGACGGCGACTGGCGCATTAAATTTCGGAGAGCGCCTGATCAAGGTCGGCAATGATGTCGTCAGTGTCTTCAATACCAACTGATATTCGCACCAATCCATCGGTGATGCCGAGTCGCTCGCGCGCTTCGGGCGTAACTGACGCGTGCGTCATCGTGGCCGGATGGCAAATCAAAGTTTCGACGCCGCCCAGACTTTCCGCCAATGTGCAGAGTTTGGTCGACTCGAGCACCGTTCGCGCGGCGGCTAACGATCCAACGTCGAACGAGACCATGCTGCCAAAGCCCTTCTGTTGGCGCGCGGCAAGCTCGTGCTGCTTATGCGACTTCGATCCCGGATAGTAGATCTTTTGCACTTTCGGATGATCTTCGAGAAATGCCGCGACCGCGCGGCCCGACTTGTCGTGCTGCTCCATGCGCAGCGCCAGCGTCTTTGTGCCGCGCAACACCAACCATGAATCAAACGGTGACAGAATCGCGCCGGCGCCATTTTGCACAAAGGCAATCCACGCGGCGTCGTCTTCGTTGCTCAGGACCACACAACCGCCGACGCCGTCGGAATGCCCATTCAAGAACTTCGTGGTCGAGTGCACCACGATATCCACGCCGAATTCCATGGGCCGCTGCAAGTAAGGTGACATGAACGTGTTATCGCAAACGACACGGGCGCCGTGCGCATGAGCAATGTCGGAGACGGCTTTCAAATCCGTGACCATCATCACCGGATTCGTTGGTGTCTCGATGAAAACCATGCGCGTGTTGTCCTTGATGGCGGCTTCAACGTTGTTGACGTCTGATGTGTCTACAAAATCAAATTCAATGCAATAGTTCGACAGAATCCGATTGAAGAGCCGGAAGGTCCCGCCGTAGGTATTGTCGGAAACGATCACGTGTTCGTTGGCTTTGATCAGCCGCAGCGTCGCGTCAATCGCCGCCATGCCTGATGCGAACGCATATCCGAACTGCGCGCCTTCCAGCGCCGCGATATTGCGTTCCAACGCCAGCCGCGTTGGGTTAGAGGTGCGCGCGTACTCGAAGCCTTTGTGCTTGCCGAGGCCATCCTGCGCATAAGTCGATGTCTGATAGATCGGTACCGTGACCGCGCCGGTGGCTGAGTCAGGTTCTTGTCCGGCGTGAATTGCCGTGGTTGCGAAACCCATAGTCGAAGCTCGAAACGCTGAAGTTCGGGAGCTGGATTGCGAAGTCGGATAGTATCGTGCGCGCGTTTTTAGTGTCAATCCAGCACGAATTCAACGAATTCTAATTGCAATCATTAATCTTCTTTAATCTTGCAGGATCGAGTATCATCGGGCGTTCCCGAAAGTTCAGCAACAGCTCGTACTGCACCGGCGACCGTTACGATGACTAACGACGAACAAGCAGAACCGTTTTCTAACGACGAGCGACGCCTCCACGATCGGTCGCGACTAATTGTGGATGTCCATTTCGATGGAGGCGAATCAACCGGCGTCGCCAGTAGCAAGGACATCAGCCTGGGCGGTCTTTACATGTCGACGCGCACTGAAATTCCTGTGGGCGCAATGTTAGCGTTGCGCATTCCACTCGCGGGCGATCACCTGGTGGTGAAAGGCGAGGTCGTTTATACGAATCCGGGCAAGGGCGTTGGCGTTAAGTTTCGCGATTTGTCGGACGATGCGCGCAGATCTTTGGAGCAGGAGCTGCCAAGTGCGTGAATGGTGCAGCACGCATCGACATGGGCGGAGCTGAGCGAACAAGAGCGTGATCGATATCGAAGTAAGATCGGCGGCATCTACGGGCACGAGGGCGATGAGGCAGCGTACAATGCGCTGACGATTGACAAGCAGGAAGCGCTGAAACTGATTTCAGAGCGATTGATCAGAGCCGATCTTTGGCACTACATCGTCAACATCGTGAACGTCTACGGCGTTGGAGGCGTGGGGATGTATTTCAGTCCGGTCGGCGATTTGGCCGCGGAGCTTGACCGGCGGCGAGAGTTCACGCGGTGGTTCGCGCGCCACCATGACAACACCGGTGGCTTTCTTGAGAGAGGACGCAAACATGCGTCGCTCCATTTTCTCTACATCGATCCACCGCTGGGCGAACGCGAGTGGCACGTGCACTTGGATTTGTATGGTGGATGGGGTTCGATTATAACGGCGGTTCAACATTTGTACTGGGAGCGTTGGAAAAAGTACCGGCCGGATTGGCGGATTATGAAGCGTTGGAACGAATAATGGTTTTAGAGGCGGGCTGTTGCCGGCCGGAGATTTCATGTTTGATCAATACACCTTAGGCATCGAAGAAGAATTTCAGATCGTGGATCCCGAGACGCGAGAGTTGCGATCGCACGTCTCAGAGATTCTCGACGAGGGCCGGATGCTGCTCGGCGAACAAATCAAGCCCGAGATGATCCAATCCCAGATAGAGGTCGGCACGGGTGTCTGCAAGAACATTCAGGAAGCGCGCGCCGATATCACAAACCTGCGCAGCATCATTTCGTCGCTCGCCGGAAAGAATGGACTCAAGATCGTTGCCGCTTCGACTCATCCGATTTCGCGCTGGCAGGACCAGAAGATTTTTGACGACGATCGATACGAGTTACTCGTGCAGGAACTTCAGACTGTCGCGCGTTCACTGTTGATTTTTGGCGTGCACGTTCACGTCGGTATTGCCGATCGCGAGCGCCAGATCCATATCCTGAATGCTTCGCGGTATTTCCTGCCGCACGTACTGGCGCTGTCGACTTCGTCGCCGTTCTGGATGGGACACAACACCGGCCTGAAGAGCTATCGCTCAGAAATCTTCAAGCAGTTTCCGCGCACGGACATTCCCGATCACTTTGATTCGTACCAGGGTTTTCAGCGGTACGTCGACTTACTGATAAAGACGGGCTGCATCAACGATGGCAAAAAGATCTGGTGGGACTGCCGTCCACATCCTTTCTTTCCAACGCTGGAGTTTCGCATCTGCGACATCCCCACGCGCGTCGACGATACCATCGCGATCGCCGCGTTGTTTCAGGCAATTGTCGCCAAACTCGACAGGCTAATCGAAAAGAATCTCGGCTTCCGTCTGTATCGCCGCATGCTGATTCAAGAGAATAAGTGGCGAGCGGTGCGCTACGGCCTGGACGGCAAGATGATCGATTTTGGCAAGCAGAAAGAAGTGCCGGTGCGCGATCTGATTCTGGAGCTTTTGGAGTTTGTCGACGACGTGCTCGATCCACTCGGCTCACGCAAAGAGGTGGAGCACATCCACACGATTCTCCAGCGTGGCACGTCAGCCGATGAACAACTGCGTGTCTTTCGCGATACGAATGATCTCAAAGCAGTGGTGGAT
>JBKPPE010000260.1:0-4870 GCA_046733375.1 Acidobacteriota bacterium
GCGTGCAGCGGGATCTACGAAACGAACGACGGTGGCGATAACTGGCACAAAGTTCAGGGCATACCTTCACAGTCGCGCCGGACGCGCGCGATCCTGCAACACCCCACAATTCCGGGCCTGGTCTTTGCAGGCACGACTGAGGGCTTCTGGCGTTCCGGCAAAGGCGGAGAAAACAATTCGTGGATGGTGACAACTTCGCGGCAGCTGGAGATTAACTCGATCGCCGTTCATCCGCGCATGCCGCAGACCGTGTACATTGCCACGAACAATTATGGTGTGATGGTTTCGCGCGACGGCGGCAAAAACTTTGTACCGACGAATTCTGGCTTCAGCGGCCGCTTCGTTAACACGATCGTTCCCGATAGAGAACAGCCGAATCGCGTGTACGCGACCACCATTAATACGACGACGGGCGGCGGATTTTTCTTCGTGAGTAATGACGGCGGTAACACATGGCTACCATCGGTGCGCAACATGCCGCCGCGTTTGATTGGCTATGCGTTGTTACAAGACGAGCAGAACCCGAACACAATTTATCTCGGGACAAACCTTGGCGTATACCGATCGCTCGATCGAGGTGTCTCATGGTCGACTTTAGTAGGAAAGAAACCCGTTCCGCCGAAACGTACGACGCGTAAGCCTGGTGCGCGCGGCTCGACGACTTCTCGCAGTCAGCAGCGGCCGACAAATCCCGGTGAACGCATCATAGTTGCGCCGCAAATTTCTGATGATGTTGTACGCAAGGCCCAGGAGGCGCTCGATCGCGCAGGTTATGAAATCGGCACGCCTGACGGACATTTGGGTCCGCGCACCGTCGCCGCGCTGAAGAGATTCCAGTCCGACAGATACTTGCCCGTTACCGGCGAGATTGATGAGGCCACAATCGGAGCGCTGGGTTTGGGCAGTGCTGCGGCGAACGCGCTGGCTCACGTGCTAACGCTCACGGAACCCGTAAACGCCCTGGCAGCTTTTGCTGACGCAAACGGCAAGTCCGGAATTTTGGCGGCCACCAATGCCGGTCTGTATCGCACCGTCGATCCTGCGCAAGGCTGGGACCGCGTCAACTACGGCCGTGGCTTTGACGTCCGCACGAATGCGATTTCCATCAATCCGCAAAATCCTCAAACCATCTTTGTCGGCACTGCCAGTACCGGTGTGCTGGTCTCGAGAGACGCTGGCGAGAGTTGGGAGCAAATCAGTGGCGTACCGGCTACTTCGCCCATCAACATCATCGCGCAGGACGCAACGCGACCGTCACACATTTACGTGGGCACGAAACAAGCGTTTTACCTGTCGCATGATGGTGGCGAGCATTGGTCCCGTCGTGGCGGCGATCTGCCTTACGGCGATTTCACCAGCATCCTGATCAATCCCCGCAACCCGAATGAAGTCTTCGCCGGTAATGCTTATCAAACGAGCGATAAAGGCGGTGGCGTCTTCCGTTCGGCCGATGCGGGCATGACGTGGCAACGCATCGACACCCGTGATTTGCACTTGCCGAGCATGCGCATTTGGGCCCTGGCAATTGACCCGCGCGATCAAAATACGTTGTTTGTCGGATCGCATTCAGCCGGTGTCTATGTAGTGTCGCGCGGCGGCGAAGCCTCGCTAAATTCTCTTCGTTAAGATTCCTTTAAAGTTTTGCCGCACAAACAATTTGCAGTCGCCTTGACACTCAGTCAGGGCCGCGTGTACAGTCCGAAACATCCGGTCACGCGATCGGTGTTAGTCGGACCATGGGGAGACTACGGGCACGACGGAAATCGAAACTGTAAACCTCTTTCCAACTTCTTAACGCTCGCCTCTCAATTCACTCCGACTAACACCAATAGAACGCGCCGCTAGAAATAGTGGAGGTTTTTCACACGCTTGCCGGGACCGTCGAAGCGTAGCAGGAGTGTTCATGTCCACTGACGAAACCAACGCGGTCGCAGAGGCGCAAGCCTCGGACCCTTCAACTGAAGTTAAACCGGCGACCGAAGTCGCCCCTGAACCACCCAGTCCGCAGCCAGAAGCGTCGGTCGCTTCCGCACCTACGGCAGAAGAACCGCGCGATGAAGACGAGCGTCGTACTTCGAGCGAAGACTTTGGCCAGTTGCTCGATCAGTTCGAGCAGGAACAGTCGGCTCTGCAGGAAGGCGAAGTTGTGCGCGGCACTGTCGTCGGCATTACCGAACGCGGTGTTCTGATCGATTTCGGCCACAAGTCCGAAGGTATCGTCAATCCCGCGGAGTTCATGGAGAACGGCGAGGTTACCGTCAAACGTGGCGATGAAGTTGACGTGCTGGTTAAGGCGATGGAAACCAGCGAAGGTTTCCCGGTGCTCTCGCGCGCGGATGCAGTGAGGTTGCGCGCCTGGGATGACGTTGAGAAGGCATTCAATGAGGGCACTCCAATAAAAGGCAAAGTGATAGAACGGATCAAGGGTGGTCTCCGCGTCGATGTGGATGGCATCGCCGCGTTCCTGCCAGGTTCGCAAGTGGATACTCGGCCGATTCGCAACCTGGATTCATTGCGTGGCAAAGAGATCGAAGCGAAGGTAATCAAGCTTAATCGAAAGCGTTCGAACGTCGTGCTGTCGCGCAAAGCTGTGCTCGAAGACCGCAACGCCGATAAAAAAGATCAGACACTTGGGCAAATCGAGGAGGACATCATTGTCGAAGGTCAGATCAAGAATCTGACCGACTACGGCGCGTTCGTAGATCTGGGTGGCATTGATGGACTGCTGCACGTGACGGACATGTCATGGGGGCGTCTCCAGAACCCGGCGGAGATGTTCAAAGTTGGCGATAGCGTTCAGGTGAAAGTGCTCCGGTTCGACCGTGACCGCGAACGAGTGTCCCTGGGCTACAAACAATTGTTACCAGACCCATGGGAAACAATCGAAGAGCGCTTTCCGCCCAACACTCGGGTGAACGGCCGCGTCGCCAGCGTCACTGATTACGGCGCCTTCGTCGAACTCGAACCAGGGGTTGAAGGTTTGGTACACGTTTCAGAAATGAGTTGGTCTAAACGCGTCAAGCATCCGAGCAAGCTGGTCGGGCCGGGGGATGCCGTCGAGGTGGAAGTCCTCAGCGTCGATCCGAAAGCGCGTCGCATTAGCCTCGGCATGAAACAAGTTCAGGATAATCCGTGGCGCACGCTCGCCGAGCGATACCAAGTCGGCGATCGTGTTCACGGCCGGGTGCGGAACCTGACGGACTTCGGCGCCTTCGTCGAAGTCGAGGATGGCGTCGACGGACTGGTGCACGTTTCCGATATTTCCTGGTCGCGACGCATCAAACACCCCGGCGAGCTTCTCAAAAAGGGTCAGGCGGTCGACGCAGTGATTACCGCAATCGATCCGGACAACCGCCGGATGTCGCTCTCGATTAAGGACCTTGAGCCCAATGCTTGGAACGATTTTGTCGCTTCGCACAAACCTGGCGATGTCGTCAAAGGAAAGATTGCACGGTTTGCGAGCTTCGGAGCGTTCGTTGAACTGGGGGACAATCTGGAAGGCTTGTGTCATGTTTCCGAGTTGTCTGACGAGCGCGTGAACAAGCCGGAAGACGCGGTTCAGTTGGGTCAGGAGATGGACTTCAAAATCCTGCGGATCGACGCCGAGAACCGAAAGATAGGCTTGTCCGCTCGTGCAGCCGCTAACGACGAACCAATCGTCGAGACGAAGATTTACACCTCCGAGGCCAAAGGCGGAATGGCTTCGCTCGCTGAGCTGGCCGATTTCGGCACCGGCAGCAAGACCACGAACGACTCAAACGAATCGTAATCCGTATCACTGCACCGCGGGGCCGTAAGCTCTTGCGGTGCAAGCTTTTCACCCTTGCCGGAATACCGGCCGTCTGATAACCTAATCACCCAAAGATGAGGAACGGAATGCTCCTCCGCCAACCGTTTTTTTCGCTTGCGGTCGTTTTTCTAACGGGGTACTCGCAATGACTAAGGCTGATCTCGTTGATGATGTAGCAAACGCTGCGGAACTTACCAAAAAAGACGCCGAGCGGCTGGTTGAGATTGTCTTCGAAAGCATCATCCAGAGCTTGAACAAGGGCGAAAAGATCGAGTTACGCGGATTTGGAAGCTTTCGCGTGCGCGGCCGCGGCGCGCGTCGCGGACGCAATCCGAAGACCGGCGAGCCGGTTAACATTCCTGCCAAACGCGTTCCTTATTTCAAAGCCGGCAAGGAGCTCAAGGAGCTGATCAATCAAAACTCGGCGTCTACGAGCTCCGCAAAAATGGACAACCCGATCGAGTAAGGTTGCCTCATTGTTGTGAATCGACTCTGGAGCCCATGGAGGCACGCATACATCTCCACCGCCGGATCCAAAGTGTCCAACCAACAAGACTGCATTTTCTGTGTAGCCCAAAAAAGTCCGGCTGACGACGCCACGAATTTTGTCCTATCTCGCGGCGAGCACAGTTTCATCATTCTCAATCGCTATCCTTACATCAGCGGACATCTGATGATTGCGCCGAATGCTCACCTGAGTGAGTTCGACGCCGCGCCCAAAGAGACAACGGACGAGATGACGGACTTTGCGAAGAGATGCCAGACAGCGTTGCGCGAGGTCTACAAACCGGACGGATTCAACATCGGGATGAACCTTGGCCGGGCCGGTGGCGCTGGAGTCGCCGACCACTTTCACTTGCACATAATGCCGCGTTGGACCGGTGACACGAACTTCATGTCAACGGTGGGGGAGACGCGAGTGTTGCCGGAAGATCTCGAAACAACTTTCCGCAAACTGAAACCGAAATTCTAGTTTTCCACGCGGCCGGTGTGGGTAGCTGCTTCGATTTTGTCCAGTAATGGACGAAGGGTCGCTGGATTGACCGCTGAGATTCTCAGCGGATCCGCTCCCCTTTGAGT
>JBKPPE010000261.1:0-6196 GCA_046733375.1 Acidobacteriota bacterium
AGCGTAGCGACCGGCCAAATAAATTCTGTAAATGATGATCAATTGATTGCGCACATGGTTGGACGTTCGTTCGAAAATCTGTTCCCGCAGCGGGCGCCGCGGGCTGAAAGCGATTCATCGCCGGTGCTCGAAGTGAACAACGTGAGCGCGCCGCCACTTTTGAAGGATGCGAGTCTTCAGTTGTGGCCCGGAGAGATATTAGGGATCGCGGGTCTAATGGGTTCCGGCCGGACACAGTTAGTAAGAACGCTCTTCGCGCTGGATGACGCAACGGATGGTTCAATTCGCATTCACGGCAAAGAGCGCCGCCGCGTCGCCACGCGTGCCGGAGTCGGGGAAGGACTCGGTTACCTCAGCGAAGATCGAAAGGGCGAAGGCCTCAGCGTCACGCTTTCGATTGCGGACAACGTGACGATGACGAACGTCGCCGCGTGTTCGCGTTGGGGCTGGTTGAATCTGACTCGGCAGTGCCAGCAAGCCGCGAAGGTGGCGCGGACACTCTCGGTGAAAGCGCGCGACATGACTCAGAAGGTGGCGTCACTTTCCGGCGGGAACCAGCAGAAGGTCGCCCTTGGTCGTCTGTTGCACCAGAACCCGGACATCTTACTGTTGGACGAACCGACGCGCGGTATCGACATTGGCAGCAAGGCCGTCGTCTATCAAACGATCGCCGAATGCGCCGCGCAGGGAAAAGCTGTATTGATGGTGAGCTCGTATCTTCCGGAACTTTTTGGGATGTGCGATCGGCTCGCTGTGATGAGCCGCGGTTACCTGTCGCCGGCCCGTCCGATTGATCACTGGACTCCTGAGTTGGTATTGCAGACCGCGATTGGAGCCGAACGGAATTGATCATGGAGTTGTCGGAATGAGACTTAAACTGGTGATTACAACCCTAGCCCTGCTGATGTTTGCCGCCAACGCCAAAGCACAAGCTGCGGCCGACGATTGCGCGGAAACGAAGATGCAGTTGACGCGGGCGCAGACGAGATTGAATGACTGGCCCGCGCTTGCGCGTTACCACGACGCGAACACCAAACTCGCGCCGGCGGCAAGAAATGAAGCGCGCGTTGTGTTCATGGGCGACTCGATCACTGATTCGTGGGACGATCCGAAATATGGCGGGTTCTTTCCCGGCAAGCCGTACGTCGATCGCGGCATCAGCGGGCAAACCACGCCGCAGATGCTCGTGCGGTTTCGCGCCGATGTGATCGCGCTACATCCGCAAGTTGTCGTGATTCTTGCCGGCACTAACGATCTCGCTGGCAACACCGGCCCGATGACTTTGGAGGCAATCGAAGACAATCTGGTTTCGATGGTCGATCTCGCCAAAGCTAATCACATTCGCGTCGTGCTTTCATCGGTCCTTCCGATCAGCGACTACGAATCGCGCGACGGCAAACCAATCATTCGCACCACCCAGCGGCCGCCGGAAAAAATCAAAGCGCTCAACGAGTGGATGCGCAACTACGTGGCGCAGAATAAGCTCACTTATCTCGATTATTATTCGGCGATGATAGACGACAAAGGTTTTCTCAGAGAGGAAGTTAGCGAAGATGGCCTGCATCCGAATGCGAAGGGCTACGCGATCATGGCGCCCCTGGCCGAGGCCGCGATTGCGAAAGCGTTAAAGAATAAGTTCTGAATTGCGAACAAGGAATTCATGGCGACCACCTTAGCAGACATTGCGCGTGCGCTTGGCGTTTCGAAGATGACAGTGTCGCGCGCCATCAACAACCATCCGGAAATCAGCCCGGAAACGCGGGCGCGAATATTGGAAGCGGCGCACCGCATGAATTATCGGCCGAACCAGTTCGCACGTGCGCTGACCACCAATCGTTCCTATTTGCTCGGCGTAATCGTTCCCGACTTAATGCACTCATATTTTGCGGAAATCTGTCGCGGGATCGAGACAATTGCGAAACCGGTTGGCTACCAAAACTTAATCTGCAGCACGGACGAGAATGCCGCGAATGAACAGGCGGAAATCGAAGCATTGTTGCCCCGCACTGACGGATTGATTATCGCTTCGTCAGCGTCGCCGAAAGATACCAAGTTTTTGCGGCGCACCATTCGTGAAAACGGCCGCGTGGTCTTGATCGACCGACAGTTTGAAGGCGTGCGGGCCAGCACCGTCACTACTGACGATGTGAAAGTTGGCCGGCTCGCTACCGAACATCTGATCAGTCTCGGTCATCGCGAAGTTGGACACTTGAAAGGGACGGATGCATCAACCGCCGTGCAGCGCTTTGAGGGCTACAAACAAGCGCTCGCGAACCATCGGCTGACGTTTGATCCATCTTTGGTGCGAGAGTGTGGATTCACTGAGAAGGATGGCTACGATTCAATGGCCGCCTGGGTAAAAAGCGGCGATGTGCCCCCGGCCATCTTTGCCGCAAACGATCCGGCGGCGATCGGCGCCATGAGCGCACTCAGCGAAGCCCGCCTCCGAATTCCCGAAGATGTTGCCATCGTTGGTGGCGGAAACATTCATTACGGCGACATGCTCAAAGTCCCGCTGACAACAGTGGCCTGGTCAACGTCTGAGATGGGCCAGGCAGCCGGCCGTCTGTTAATCGATCTGGTCGAACACAAAAGGCGGCCGAAAGACCAACACATCATTGTCGAACCTGAACTGGTCGTGCGCGAATCATGTGGCGCGACCCGCGCCGCCATCGCTTGAGTATGCTGAGCTTCATAAAAACCGCCGGCCTAATGCTGGTAATTTCATTCGTGGCCTCAGCCGCCGCGCTCGCAGCACCACGAATCAAGGTGCTGAAGATTGCCGTCACAAACACTACTGACGAGTTGCGGCCGGCAGAAGACATCGTCGTCAGCGTTGCCGAGTTGAAACGGATCGCGCCTGATTTCAAAGCCGGCGACGCGATCGTCACCACCAGCGACGCGGCCACGCTCGAAGAAGATGCGCGCACGCTGCAAACAATCGAGCTGCCTTCACAAGCGGACGATCTCGACGGAGATAACAAGTACGACGAACTCGCTTTTCAAATCGATCTAAAACCAGGACAGACGCGCATCGTCACGATTGCCTACGGAGAGACGGCGACCATTCAGCGTCTGCGCAGCGACTATCCAAAGCGGACTGCGGCGAAATTCACCATGAAGTTTGATGGCCTTGGCTGGGAGTCTGAGGCAATGGCGTGGCGAATTTATTTTGACAAGCGTAATGCGGTCGACGTTTGGGGAAAACGGCGGCCGGGTCTGTATCTCGAGATGTTCGGCGCGCCTGAGTATGTCTATCACTGGGAATCTCCGCTCGGCCGCGACATCTATCGCATCGGCGACGCGATCGGAATTGGGGCCGTGGCTGCGCTGGTCGATGGCAAAGCAGTACGAGTTTCTGATGTTGCCGAACGCAAGTGGCGGATCGTGAGCGCTGGTCCGGTTCGCACGATCGTCGAGCTGAGCTACAAAGGCTGGAAAGTTGCGGGGCGCGAAGTGGATCTCACCAGTCGCATCACGCAATGGGCCGGCGAACGCGGCTTCGATCATCGCGTGACCGCCGAGAACGCAGACGGCCTGACGCTCGTCACCGGAATTGTCCGGCAACCGGATTTGGAAGAGAAGACTTTCACTCCGACAGAGGCCGAAACGGCTTTCACGCGCGCGTGGTGGGGACATCAAGTAGAAGAGGAAGGTCCGCCCGCGACTGCGATTCACATGCTCCCCAATCAAAATCTCGGTCTGGCAATCATCGCTCTGGGAAAGGAAAGCAAGTCGATCGCTGACGATCCGCTAAACCTTCTGGTCCAACCCCAGTTTCAGAATGGCAAAGCAGAGTGGTATGTCACTGGCCTTTGGGATCAGGAAGACACTGACGACTTGAACATTAGCGCGCCGCGCGCCGACTCGCGGTTTCGATATGGGACACTCGCTTTGCCCCCACCTTCGGCCAAGACCTTCACCGGCTTCGTTGATTTTGTCCGGCAGACCGGCAGCAGAGTCACGCACCCGGCGCGAGTCCAGGTTATTTCCACGAACGCGTCAGCACAGTCAGCGCCGCTTGACACTCTGCAGCCCGCAAAGAAGAAGACATTCGCCCAGGCGATCGAGTTGCTGAAGCAGTCCGCCGAACGCACCGCGCAAAAGCTGGAGCCAGCTATCTCGCAGACAGCGCCCGCCGATGCGGCGCGAGACGTTGGCGAAGGTTTTTTCACCGAGGGAGACAATCAAACCGGCGAA
Source organism: Acidobacteriota bacterium (assembly GCA_046733375.1). GTDB lineage: Bacteria > Acidobacteriota > Blastocatellia > Pyrinomonadales > Pyrinomonadaceae > UBA11740. The sequence goes on from JBKPPE010000261.1 coordinate 4,201, forward strand.
TGGAAATCGCAGAAAGGTTTTTACTGGACTGGAAGCTTTTGGGTGGGCGAGTTGTGGCAGCTCTACGCCAAAACAAAAGACGAGCGCTTTCGGCGTTGGGCTGAACTTTGGAATGCCCGCCTGCTCGGCAAAGAGGCGAACGAGAACCACGACACAGGCTTCCTGAACTTTTATTCGTCTGCGCTCGGTTACCGGAGCACGCAAGATCCGAAATATCGCGACGGCGCATTACGTGCGGCCGCGCGCCTGAAGCAACTCTTCAATCCGACGACCGAACTGGTGGCGGCGTGGTCGGTAAACGGTGACGATACAATCATCGACACGATGATGAATTTGCAAATCTGGTGGTGGACCGCCCGTGCGACGAATGACACGCAGTGGCGAGAACTCGGGTTGAAGCACGCGCTCAAATCTGCGGATTGGCTGGTTCGTCGTGACGGGTCGGTCGCGCAATCGGTTCACTACAATCCGGGTGACAATCGACAAGAATTTACCTCGTCGCAAAGCGCTACCAATACGATCAAGTACACAAACGAGGTTAAGGCGGGCGAGCGGGTCTTCACTCACACGCATCAGGGTTTCGCGGCTGACACGACCTGGTCGCGTGGCGCGGCCTGGGCTTTATACGGATTCACGACGGCGTACAGCGAAACCAAGGACCCGAGATTGTTGGCTACGGCCGAGAAGATCGCAGGCTACATTTTGGATCGTCTCCCGGAAGATGGCGTGCCCTGGTATGACTTCGCCGATGAAGGCGTGCACTTTCGCAATCGCGACACGTCGGCAGCAGCAATTATCGCGGGAGGGCTGCTGCGACTTTCGGAATCAACTCAAGACCCGACGCGTGCAGCCAACTATCGCCGGCAAGGCGAAGCTATCGTGCAGTCGCTTATCGATCGATATCTGACGCCCGTGGCCGCTTCCGAGAAAACCCCACCGGGAGTTCTGCGTCATGGATCGACTACGCGACCCGGTGATACACCGCTGGTCTATGGCAATTACTATTTGCTCGAAGACCTTTTATGGTTGGAAGAACATGGGGCAGCCACGCCACAATGAGTTAAGGAGGGTTCAAAATACATAATCATGAGCGCACAAATGAAAACACAAACTGAGCAGGTTATCTTTCGCAACACGAACGCGCGAAAAGGCCGAAACATTTCCATCACGCCGGAAAACAGCTCAATGAAACACCTGATATACGGCCGGATAATTCTCGACGAAGAAGTACCAACCGTCAGCTTTGCCACGGGGAAACTGGAATCAGGTCTAATTTGTCTTTCCGGCGAGTGCACGATTACGGCTGACGGAGAGACGAATACAATCGCGCAATATGATTCGATCTATTTGCCGCGGGATACCAAGGTTGAGATCAAGACCGACACGGCAGTTGACCTCGTTGAATGTTCCGCGGAAGTCGAAAAGAAATATCCACTGCAAATTGTGCGGTACTCTGAGGTTGAGAAGGATGGTTCCCTGCGATTCAAGACAGGCGGCGACGCGAATTCGCGGACGGTGAACATCACGCTGGGAAAAAACGTCGAAGCGGGCCGCATCCTCGCGGGCTTCACCACTTCCGAACCTGGACATTGGACCAGTTGGCCGCCACACGAACATGCGGCAATGCTCGAAGAGCTTTACGTTTATTACGATATGCCGGCGCCGTCGTTTGGCGTGCAATTCGTTTACACGAATCCGGACGAGCCGGAATTCATCGGCGTGGTGCGCGAAGGAGACGCCGTGATCATGCCGAAAGGTTTCCATCCAAACGTGTCCGTGCCGGGTCACCCAATCAATTTTGTCTGGATGATGGCCGCGCATCGCGAAGTGGAGGATCGCCAGTTCGGCGTCGTAACGGTGCAGCCAGGATTCGACCAGGGCGGCAGCGGATTGGAAGCGAGTCGTAAGTAAACGCTTCAGTTGTTAAAAGTTTCTTTGTCACAGGAATGCTCTAGCGGAAGGTGGGTTGATCCGATGGCGTTTCAAGCAATAGTAG
>JBKPPE010000262.1:0-4664 GCA_046733375.1 Acidobacteriota bacterium
GCTACCGCCCACGGCGACGTTCAAAATAATGAAGAACGGATGATCGTAGACCCACGTTTTGCCCACGGGCAGATCGGCAGGCGTTCTGGTTTTGTAGAGGATGCCATCGCCGTAAAAACGCAATAGGTGCGGTTCCCACTCGACCGCGAAAACATGAAATGAATCGGCGAATCGCTGGTTATTTGGAAGTGGGAAAGACGAGCTCAGTCCCTCTCCCCCGGAATATCCCGGTCCATGGATGGTGCCGTGGATGATCGAAGGTTCCTTGCCGATGTTCTCCATAATGTCGATCTCGCCACACGCGGGCCAGCCGATGGCGCCGATGTTGTCTCCCAGCATCCAAAATGCAGGCCACAGTCCCTGGCCGAACGGAATCCTGATGCGCGCTTCAAACCGGCCGTACTTAGTCGTGAATTTGTCCTTTGTGGTCAGACGCGCAGAGGTGTATTCGCGGACGACGTTGCCGCCGCCGGTGTACCTTTCTTTGATGGCCTTGATCACGAGTGACCCGCCTGATTGATAGGCGTTATCGATGCGATTGGTGTAGTACTCCAGCTCCTGATTGCCCCAGCCGTTGCCGCCGACTGCGGCTGTCCATTTCGACGAATCGATCGGAGAGTGGTCTGTGCCGTTGAATTCGTCACTCCAAACCATTTTCCAAACAGCCGGCTCTGCGGCGGTGAAGGTTTTGGGTTCGAATGCCGGGCAGAAAATAATCAAGCAACCAATTACCAGACCACCCACAGTCAACCGCGAGAAAATTGTCCGGACCGGGATCAGGGAAATCTCAAATTTCATACGTTAGTGCACGCACTCTTTTCTCCGCGGGATATATGGTCAAGAGCCGGACTCAAACAGTCCGAACTCTCTTTCAGGACAGCAAATCAAAACGCGTCAACCATTGATCGAATGGTCAGTCTGCGGCGCAGATCGCTAAACGTCAGTGGCGCCCGCGCATGATATTCGATCACGATCGGTTTGCCGGGGACCAGATCGACAAAATTGTCGGAAAACGAGCCGTCGTGATCGCCGACGGAAAGATAGACTGCTTTGGCGAACTTGTCAGACTTCAGTGTCAGCTTGAAGCCGTTACGCACGGCCACGGTCTCGTACGTGATTTTTGGCTGGGGCAGGCGCAATTGTTTGAACGGGGCGAAAAGCTGAATACGCCTGGATACAACTTTTCCGTTGACCAGGAGTTCACAAAAGAGCACAGCGTTTGTTTGCTCGGCGCCCTTTAACAGATCACTCACGGCGAGGTCGAAGTAGGAACGGCTGGCCAGTGAAGCGATCATGACTTCGCGTTCAAAGCTGTTGAGAATATTTCCATCAAAGTCCATCAACGCCACCTGAATTGTCGCCGGCGCATCCTCGGTTTGATCCGACACGACGTAAAATTTCAGGCGATCACCTTCGACGTGGGGAGTAATCAACAATTTGGCGTAGAAGTCGCGCGCGTAATATTGCAGCGCCTTCCACCGGCCGTAGTAGTCGATGCTCGACCACGAAGCCACGGGCCAGCAATCATCAAGCTGCCAGTACAGCGAACCCATGTTGTGCGGCATGATGCGGCGCAGGTGCTCGGCGCCCGTGCGGATGCCTTCGGCCTGCAGGACCTGACTAACATATAGGAATGATGCAAAGTCCTTCGGTTCGGGATATTCGCGCAGCATATACTCGCGGATGAGTTGATTCCCGCGCGGGTGCCGTTGGTGCGCCAGCATCACCGGCGATTGGATTTCACGTTCATCCGGGAGGGTGTAGGTGCTGACCGTCTCGAGCGACGGAAATGATTGGAAGCCGTATTCGCTCATGAAGCGCGGCTGCTGGTTCTCATATTCCAGGAACGGCTTCGCGGCATGCCACACCTGCCAGTAATGGGTGTCTCCGATCCGTTGCGATTCGGGATCATCTTCGAGGTCCGCGCTCGGCGAACTCGGCCGGTAGGACCGTGTGGGATCGTATTGAGCGGCCACTTCACGCAGCACGCCGTGAAAAATTTTCTGGTAATCGTCCCATAGGCTGGCCGGCAAGTTTTGTTTCCAGCCCCAGTGCTGCCATCCCGTTTCGATTTCATTGTTACCACACCAGACCACGATGCTGGGGTGATTGCGGAGCCGCGTGACATTGTCGATCGCTTCCTGTCTGATGCTGTCAAGAAATTGGGGCGTGGCCGGATACATGCTGCCCGCGAACATGAATTCCTGCCACAGCAGAATTCCCATCTCGTCGCAGGCTTCGTAAAAATCATCGCTCTCATAAATGCCGCCACCCCAGACCCGCAACATATTCATGTTTGCATCGCGGGCAGAGCCAACCAGCAGCCGGTACTTCGTTCTGGTGATGCGCGTGGGAAAGCTGTCGGCCGGAATCCAATTGGCGCCCTTGGCGAACACCGGCACACCATTGATGAAAAAGGTGAAACTCTTGCCGGAATCGTCCGGTTGCTGGCGCAGCTCCAATGTTCGCAGACCGGTGCGGGTGCGTCGCTGATCGATCTGAGTGCCGTTGATAATCAGTTGCGCCTGAAACCTGTAAAGCGGGTGAGCACCCAAACCATTGGGCCACCAAGTCTGGGGGTGTGGGATGGTGAAATCGACGGAGACCCGGTTCGCCCCGTTCGATAAAGTGATCTCGCGGCGCGCTGCGATTGAGTGATTCGCGAGATTGTTCAGGATTACGATGGCTCGAGCCGGCGTGCCCGCTTCAATATTGATATTCGCGGTAAGCGTGGCCACATTCCGGGCCAGCTTATTGGTGATTAGCTGCACGTCGTTAATCCGCGCTTTGTCCCATACCTCGAGAGACACGGGACGCCAGATTCCGCTGGTGACAAAACGCGGCCCCCAATCCCAGCCGTACTGATAGGGCGCCTTGCGAGTATATGGTGAAGTGAACTCGCCCTGATCGTTTGGTGCCGGCAGTTGGTATTTCTGCTCCATCAGCGGCAGCACCACGTTAATCGGCGAGCGAAATCGCACGCGCAGGACGTTATCACCCGTTTTCAGTGTGTGCTTGCAGTCAACGCGCCAGCTGCGAAACATGTTGTCGGCTTGCAGAATCAGCGCGTCATTTACGTACACGTCTGCGTAGGTGTCGAGTCCCTGAAAAACCAGTTCGAGATGTTCGCGCTTGAGCATTGCCGGCGTAACGGCAAAGTGTGTTTGATATTCCCAGTCCGTTTTTCCGATCCATTGCTGCTTCTTTTCGTTGTCCCGGAAAAACGGGTCGTCAATCAACTCGTTGGCCAGCAAGTCAGTATGGATACATCCGGGAACGGTGGCCGCATGCCAGCTGTCTTTACCAACTTCGCGGAATTGCCAACCAGCGTTGATGGAAATCATCAGTTTTCTGGCGACCGATCTGCTCGCCTGGGACTGTGAGTTGCCGGAAACCGGGACCAGCAACAATAAAAGCGGCAGGAACAGCCGGCGGAATTTTGATTTCAAGGGCAACCTCATCGGGATGCATTTGAAAGGGAACGCGCCGGACAAAGGCTCTGTCTGCGCGACGATTCGGCCTCGAAAGTTTTGCTTTTCTCAAACATGGCTGTTAAAAAAGGCCGCATGGCGAGACCAAGCATCGTGAATTTCGCCGCGATCTTATGCGTCACGTCGGTGTTTCTGTCAATTGCCACGTCGAGCCTGGCGCGTCGGCGCCACTGACGCACGTAACCGAGGTGCCGCGGTCGCGTTTAGATCGGCTCAGACATAGGATCAATCTAAGCCATTGCTTCGCACAATCCGGTACGTATTCCAAAGAACATCTCGACAGTTATACGACCGCCGAGGATGTCGCCTTGATCAGGACGATGGGTTCGATCATGCATTTCAGATCATGTTGGTTAAAATGGTTTTCCTTCCCAGACTCTTAATACTCCTCGCGATTGTGCTGATGATCGGGTTCATCGCGCTTGGTCAAAGCACCGACAAACCGCCAGCGCCTCCGCAAGGTGAGGACGTACTCCGAATTAACACCGAACTGGTGCAGACCGACGTGATGGTGTTCGATAAGCACGGCCGGTTTGTAGATAACTTACGTCCTCAGGATTTTGAGCTGCGCATTGATGGGCAGCCCCGGCAGATCAATTTCTTCGATCGCGTAACGGCCGGCAGCCGCACGGAGGAATCTCAACTCGCCGCCGCCCGCGGGGAGAAGCGCGCGAACACGACGAGTAGTCCGGCGCCGCCTGACCGCGGTCGCATAGTTTTTTTCTTCGTCGATGATCTGCATCTGCAACCAAATAATCTGAATGCTGCTCGGAATGTGATTTCGCACTATCTCGATCGCGAGATGGGTCAGAACGATCAAGCGGCAATCACCTCGGCGAGCGGTCAGATCGGTTTTCTGCAACAAGTGACTGACAACCACGACGTCCTACACGCGGCCATTGCTCGTCTCAAGCCGCGTCCGCCGCTAGTCCGCGATGTGGAAAGACCGCCGATGAGCGAATACCAGGCCCTCGCAATCGAGCGAAATAATCACGATGTCATCAGTTACTTTGTCGATGAGTTGATGAAAGACCTCGGTGTGCCGCAGGCCGCTTCGGCTCGCGTCGGTCCATTACCGCAAACTCGGGCAGAGCAACAGGTTCGGGATCGCGCCCATCTCATTTTGCAGCAGGCAGCCGCGGTCAGCACGAACATGCTCTCGGGTCTCGAGAG
>JBKPPE010000263.1:0-5001 GCA_046733375.1 Acidobacteriota bacterium
CGTCGATCCCGAGGAAATGCCTGCAAAACTCGAAGGGTTGTTTGGACGGTGGGGCCGCATCGCCTCCAGCGACGCGACTTTCCCGTCGCCACCCGAACGCGCAGCAAGAACTCTATACGTAGTCGATCGCGCCGGTTCCGCGCAGTCGAACATCGTAATTGCGAATGCCGGCATCACGCGGACGAGCCCCGATTATTTTCCGCTGCTCTTGATGCACACGATCCTTGGAGCGAATGCGTCGTCGCGATTGTTCATGAATCTGCGCGAGGAAAAGGGCTACACCTACGGCGCGTACTCGAGTCTCGACGCGCGGCGGTTGGCGGGCACTTTTCGCGCGACGGCTGAGGTGCGTACGCCGGTGACGGGCGCGTCGCTGCATGAGTTTTTCTTTGAGCTGAACCGAATTCGAGACGAGCGCGTGCCCGATGAAGAGTTACAGAACGCGAAATCCTATCTCACGGGCGTCTTTCCAATTCGTATCGAAACGCAGGACGGACTAATTGATCAGTTAACGAGCGTCAAGATGTTCGATTTGCCGGACGATTATCTGCACACATATCGCGATCAAGTTAACGCCGTCACGGCTGAAGATGTGCAGCGCGTTGCGCAACAGCACGTTACTCCCGATCGAGCCGCCGTAGTGATTGTCGGAGATGCCAAGGAAATCGAAGATCAGATCAAAGACTACGCTGAAACGATCGAGCGTTTCGACACGGAAGGAAACCGGAAGCAGTAGGCAGAAGGCAAAAAGCAGAAGGCAGACTGCAGACGATTATTTGCTTTCTGCTTTCTGCCTTCTGCTTACGCTGCCCCTTGCAGGCGCTCAACGTCCAAAACTCCAGGCACGCTTTTGATTGAGCTTGTGACCTTGTCCAGGTGCTTCACGTCGAACACTTCGACGGTGACTTCGATGCGGCCTTTCTGATCCGGACCGATTGACGCGCGCGCGTCGCGGATACCGGTCTTCATGTCTGAAATCGCGCCGGTAATGCCGGCAATCATGCCCGTGCGATTCTCAGTCGTGGCCAGCAGCTTAACTGCATAGGCAGTCTTTTCCGGCTTCGAAGCCCATTCGACCTTCACGATGCGCTCGGGATTAATCATCAACTGCTTCACGTTCCTGCAGCGGCTGGTGTGTACGGCCACGCCTTTGCCGCGGGTGATGTAACCGATGATCTCTTCGCCGTGCAGCGGATTGCAGCAGCGCGCGCGATTCACCATCAGATCCTCAACCCCGCGCACCACGATCGCATCATCGCCACCGAGCAATCTGCGCACCGCGCGCACGCCCGTGCGCAGCTTCGATTCTTTTTGTTGAGCGAGAGCTTCAAATTTCTCAGGTCCGAGATATTTTGCGATCACGTTACGCGGAATGATTTTGCCATAGCCCATCGCCGCCAACAGGTCATCGGTGCGGCCGTAACCGTACTCGCCTGAGATCCGTTTCAAATCTCCATTGCTGTCGGCGAGGAGTTTCTTTACGGAAATCTGGAAGCGGCCGGCTTCCTTCTCGAACAGTTTGCGGCCAATCTCAATCGACTCTGCGCGCTGTTGTTCGGCGACCCAATGGCGCACGCGATTGCGCGCCCGTGAAGTCACGACGAAATTTAGCCAATCGCGTGAGGGATGGGCATTCGGGCTGGTCAGAATCTCAACCACGTCGCCGTTTTGAATCTGCGTTCGCAGCGGGACCATGCGCCCGTTGATACGCGCGCCGGTGCAGGTGTTTCCGACTTCCGAATGAATCATGTAGGCGAAGTCGACCGTCGCGGCCCCGCGCGGCAATTGAATGACTTTGCCCATCGGCGTAAAGGCATAGACATCTTTTGGATAAAGATCGAGCTTCAGCGCGTCGATGAACTCGCGCGAATCTTTCACCTCCTGCGTCCATTCGATCAGCGAACGAAGGACCTTCAAAGCTTCGTCGTCGTCGCGAGGTCCCCGCTTCCCTTCCTTGTATTTCCAGTGCGCCGCGACGCCTTCTTCGGCGACAATATGCATCTGCTCAGTGCGAATTTGCACTTCAAATGGCTGTCCCTTTGATCCAATAACCGACGTGTGCAGCGATTGATAGAGATTGTCACGCGGCGTCGCGATCCAATCTTTGAAGCGTCCCGGCACGGGTTTCCACGCATTGTGAATGACACCTAACGCGGCGTAGCAATGCCGAATTTCGTTCGGCGTGATCACGCGCGCGGCGACCAGATCGTAAACCTGATCGAGATCGATTTGCTGCGCATGGAGCTTCTTCCAAATCGAGTAAATTCGTTTGACCCGGCCTTCGAGGCGCACGAAGGGAACATCTGCCTCGCGCATCTTCTGTTCGATGTTGCCGGTGATGTCGTTCAGGAAAGCTTCGTTTGCGGCACGCCGTTTCTCGAGTTGCGCGCTGATCTCGCGATAGTCGTCTGGGTGCAGATTGCGGAACGCGAGATCCTCAAGCTCGCCACGCAACTTACCCATTCCGAGCCGATGCGCAATCGGCGCGTAAATGTCCATCGTCTCTTGCGCGATGCGGCGGCGTTTGTCGGCGTTGAGATACTCGAGCGTTCGCATGTTGTGCAGGCGATCCGCGAGCTTCACCAGCACCACGCGCACATCGTCGACCATCGCGAGCAGCATCTTGCGAACATTTTCCGCCTGCTGATCTTCGCGCGAGACATTGCTGATGTGCGAAATCTTCGTGAGTCCTTCGACGAGGTGGGCTACTTCTTCGCCGAAATACTCGCGAATGGTCTTAGGGTCAGCGAGAGTATCTTCGACGACGTCATGAAGCAATCCCGTTGAGACTGATACCGCATCCATGCGCATGTCCGCGAGAATGTTCGCGACCTCGAGTGGATGGACGAGGTAGGCTTCGCCCGATGCGCGTTTCTGCCCCTTGTGCTCGCGCGCCGAAAAAAGATAAGCGCGCCGCATCAGGTTCAGATCAGCCTGCGGATGATTCCGCCTGACCTTTTCGACGATTTCTTCAATTCTGACCATAGAAAAACGTCAGTCGCCAGTTGTCAGTGGTCAGTTGGTAAATACGTCAGCAACTGACAACTGACAGCGGACAACTGACGCACTGTCATTATAGCAAGAGGTGACGCTCGACTCGAACGAGTCTTACGTCACCTCGAAAGTGTGTTTGATTGTGGCGAACCGTTAGGGAGTCGGAGAGCCTTGCGCCGCTTCGAGCGCTTCTTGTCGTTTCCGCGCGGCTTCAACAAGTTCGGCGTCACGCTTGCGAGCGACTTCCGCCTGCTTTTCATATTGCGATGATTTGTCGGCCTCGCCGTTCATCGTCGCTATTTTGGCAGCTTCCACCAGTAAGTTGGTCTTGTAAGACCACGCATTCTCGTTGTTCGGGTCGTACTTGATCGCGGTTTCGGCCTCTTCCAGTCCGCGCGTGACACATTTCTGAATGTTGTCAAAATCCTTCGGATCCTTTGGCTTCACATAGTTTACTTTGCCTTCTTCCGCCACCTGTTTCACCTCGGGGAGCTCAGTAACTTTATAAGAACAGTCCCAATCTTTTCCCGCGAGGATCGCGTACGCCTCTGCCCGTTTTTCGCTCGTCTCGTTTGCGTCGTTCGCGCGCGTGGAAATCCACTGACGCAAGTTGTTGTCGTCCTTGATGGCTGCATAGAGGTATGAGATCGCCTGAAACGCTTCTTCGCTCTTCGGATCTATCTGCAGCACCCGCTTGTAGGCTTCGACGGCATCGCGGGCTTTTTGAATATTGTCCGGCGCGTCCACGCCCGGTTTGTATTGTTGGTGCACGATACGGGCGATGAAAATGGTTGCGGTTTTGTTGGTGGGGTCAAAGGCGATGGCCTTGCGAGCATGTTGTTCGGCATCTTCGAAGTGGCCCTCTTTATAGGCCTTCGCAGCTTCGTTCAATTCATTCTTCGCCCGGACCTTGCTAATCAGCGAGCAACCTCCGCCGACGCCGATAAACAAAGCCAGGATCGCTATAGCGCAGATCCTGGATCGAGACAATCTCATTTCGGTTAACTCCGTCTTTGCATGAAAGTGACGGCGCAACATGCGCGCGAATTTATGACGCGGGCCGACGAACTACCGGCGGTGTCGTCACATTTCGGATTAGGGTAAATCGTCAACCTGTAAGCCGACCGGGCTCGCTCCAGCGCCCTTAATTGCATCGATAACTTTCACCACATTGCCGTAGGACAGAGCGCGCGGCGCCTTCACGAACACGGTTTTTTCAATACGCTGATCTTCAGGAATGTTCGTGGCGGTTTCCATCCCAACCTTGTAGGCGTGCTGTTCCTTGCGCAATTGAAATGTCTGTTGCAGCTTGGCCGCGAGCGCACTGGGATCGTTTACCGAACCCATCGAATCCTGATTCAGCCTGAGCTGTAAGTCCTGGCCAATCGTGACGACCAGCGTTAGCGGGTTCGGCTTAAGCTTGCTGAGATCTTCGTTTGGATCGCGCTGTGTCGGGATGTCAGCTTTGAAGCGGCTAGGTTTTAACGGCGTGACCACCATGAAGATGATCAGGAGCACGAGCAACACGTCGATAAGTGGCGTAACGTTAATATAGGGAACCGCGCGATCCCCACCTTTTGCTGCCATTGCCATGACTATTTAACCTCAGTTAGCAAACGAGACTCTTAGCGAAGCGCGCCATCAGGTCTGGGGAGCCGCGCCGCCTTTCTTTTTGTCAGCCACTAAGCCGATCTTGTCGACGCCTTTTTCGCGGACGGCGTTAATCACCTTGACGACCTCGCCGTAATTCACGTTGACTCCGCTCTTTACGTAAACAATCTTGTCTTCCTCTTTCTTATTAGCGAGCGCCTTTTCTACCTGCGCCTTGAGGTCGTCCAGATTGACCTTCTTTTTACCCAAATAGTACTCAGTCATCTCGGGCGTGCACTGCGGCGCGTCAGGCGGACGGCAAACTACCGACACGATGACTGATGTTTCCTTATTGATGGCCTGGTCCTCATCCGGATTCCTCAAGTCACGAGGAATCGGGACCGTGATGCCCTGTTG
>JBKPPE010000264.1:0-9609 GCA_046733375.1 Acidobacteriota bacterium
CGGGCGAGGCGGATTGAACCGTTTCCCGACCGCTCGTCTCGACTGTCGAATCTCGATGTCGCCGCTGCAACTCTTCGAGGGCACGGTTCAGATCACCGCTCAGCATCAGGAGGGCTATTTTCATGCGGTGATTTACGGCGAAGCTTTGGAAGGCAGTGGTTTCGCCGGCTGAAGTTTCAACAAACGTCGCAATTCATGAACGCGAAGTATGAAAGTCTCGGCCGTACCGCGTCCCGTCTTGATGCGAAAGTAAACGGCGACCAGCAAGAAGATCAGCGCGTAACTCAAAGTCGAGTTAACGGCCGCGCCGCGTGCGCCGAATCTTGGGACGATCAGCAGATTTAATCCGATGTTGAAGACTACGGTGATGACCCAAAACCACGGAATAGCCGCGGGCAAACCGGTGCCGGTGAAATGCTGGACGAGCACGGATTCGAGTCCCATAAAAAATATTCCCGGCAGAAGAATCAACAACTGGATGGTCGCATCTCCGAAATTTGCGCCGTAAATAAACGGCAGCAAGTAGGCCAAGGCAATCGCGCCCAGGCACGTCATCAACATCACCACGGTTGTGTGACGCGTCACCAGCACCGCGAAGTCACCGCGATCATCCTGCGTCGCCGCGACGCGCGGAAACAACAGCGTGGCGATCACTCCGGGCAGCATCAGCAACAAAAATGAAAATTGTGATGCGATCCCGTAAACGCCGGCCTCAGCAGCACCGCGAAAACGGTTCACGATTAACAAGTCAGCGCGCAGGATGATTGTGCCCGCCATGATCGACACATAAAATTTTACCCCGTACGCGAGCATCGTTTTCAGCAGCTGCGCGTCCGGTCGCACTGGGCGTGTCTGTGTTTTGTGGGCAATAAGTCTGCGCAAATAAATCATGAGGACCAGACTCAATGCGCTCCCCACAACCGTATTCAACGAGATTAGAAAAGTGAGCTGCCGGTGCAACAAAACGAGAGCGACCACCGCATTTGCCAGCACTAGTGCGGGAAGCAATCCGTCGAACAAATTGAGCTGACGGATTCGATCAAGCGCCAGCAGAACGTTCAGATTGAGGATGAACAGGAGCTGAAACGGAATCGAAATTGCCGCGATTGCCAATAGCCCCGTCGAGACTCCGCCGAACATCGAAGGCCTCAACCAGACAACTGCCAATACTGCAACCGCGAGCAAACTTCCAACGACGCACGCGAAGGCAATCGCGTTCGCCCAAACCGGCCCAACCGTGTCGCGATCGCGCGCGATGAAATACGTGTTTGCTGAAGGCAGCCCGGCACTTCCGATTTGCAGCGCCAGTGCCACCGTGACGTTGACGACTGCGTAAGCACCAAAGCCGTCCGCCCCCAACCAGCGAGCGATGACAATACCGGAACCAAACACGCCGGCCAACATCAACAGGCGAGTACCGAAGGTGAGTACCACGCCGCTGAAGAAACCGCCGAACACCGTTTCCTGGTCCAGCGAAATGGTTGCAGCAGATTCGGAAGTGGTCATGCTTGTCGCTCAGTTACAACTCGCTTACAGGGCGAAAGGGCCGGAGGCATTAAATGTCTATAGACCCGCGGACTCACTTTAAACCTCATGCCTTCGAATTGAGGGAATCACGAATTCACCGGGATGCCCTCTTCGGAAAAGCAAAAAGCACGCGAAACTATAAACATACTGCCGCTATGCGGCTGGGATTCGATTCAACACTTACCCCATCCAGCGGTCGTACCAAACACTGAGATTGAGCAAACACCAAAGATGCGCGCTCCAGTCGCGCTGTTCGCGTCGATGTTCATCGACCAGAAGTGCAACGAATTTATAGTCGAAGAAATTCCGCTCGCGAATGCGTGAATTCATCACGCGCTGCACCAGCTCTTCGCCTCCAGGTCCGCGGAACCATTCGCGCGCCGGAGCGCCAAATCCGCGCTTTGGTTTGTAGAGCAGATCGTGTGGCAGTATCGATTCCAGCGCGCGCTTTAGAATGTGCTTGCCCGTCGCTCCTTTCACTTTCAACTCACGGGGTAAACCCATCGCATATTCGATCAGATGATGATCGAGAAACGGCACGCGTGCTTCGACTGACGTACTCATCGTAATCTTGTCGACACGCAGCAAAAGCAACTCAGGCAGACGCAGTTTCAACTCGAGGTAGGTCATGCGCGCCGCGAAATCTGATTCGGGCCGGGCGGTCGCGATCGTGTCGAGATACCGCGCCACCACATCGTGTGTCGAGAGGCCGTTATAGCGCGCGCGCAGTTCCGGAGACAGCACTTTCGGTTTTGTCGCTTCATCAAACACACTGACACCGCCCCAGAACAGAGACTGGTCGGCGCCGAGACGACGAATCAACTCACCGGCTTTCTGTTTCTTGAGAGTCTTCTGCGCGAGCGGGACGCCGACCGCCGCCGCCGCGCGCCGCGCGGCCAGTGGCGCTTTTTCGGCGTAACGCCAAAATCGTTCTTCGATGCGCAGGTATGTGCCGAACCAATCGTAACCACCAAAAATTTCGTCCGAACCTTCGCCCACCTGGACCACGATCGTGCCCGAATCGCGCGCCAGTTTTGAAACATAGTACAGCGGCACACAAACGGGGTCTGCGATTGGCTCGTCTTGATGGAACACCAGCTCCGGAAGAAACTTCTCCATGTCTTCCCGGCCGATGATCACTTCGTGATGGTCGGTTTGATAACGTTGCGACAGCGTACGGGCGGCGTCCAACTCGTTCAGGTCAACGGCATCATGAAAGCCCACCGTAAAAGTTCGCACCGGTTGCGTCATCAGTTCAGACATCAGCGCGACATTCGCCGACGAATCGACACCACCGGAAAGAAAGACGCCGAATGGCACATCGGCCATCATCCTTTTCTTGATCGACGCGCGCAGCAGCTCAAGGATCTTCTGCTGATGCTCTTCTTCTGTCACTTGTGTGTCTGGCGAATTCGGTGGCAGAGCGTCCCAGTATTGCGTCAGACGCGGTTCGCCGCCGCGATCAATCACCAGCATATGGCCCGCCGGAATTTTGTGGATGCCGTGAAAGAGGGTTTGCGGCGCCGGCGTCGTAAGAAATGTCAGATAGTGATAAAGCGCCTCTTCACTGACTTCAGCCGTCACATCAGGATGTTGGAGGATCGCTTTGATTTCCGAAGCAAAAATGAAGCGGCCGTTAGCTTGATGAAAGTACAGCGGCTTGACGCCGGCACGATCGCGCGCGAGCACAAGCCGTTCGCGGTCAGCGTCCCAAATCGCAATCCCGAAATCGCCTTCGATGTCATGGACGAAATCGAGGCCACGCTCTTCGTAAAGATGCAGAATCGTTTCCGAATCAGTGTGTGACGCGTAAACGTGGCCGCGCTGCTCCAGCCCTTCGCGCAACTGCGCGTGATTGTAAATCTCGCCGTTAAAAGCCAGCCAGACTCGATCCGTGCACCCATGCATCGGCTGATGTCCGGCTTCCGAGAGGTCGATGATCGACAGTCGTCGAAATCCAAATCCACCGCGCGCATCATCGAAGACAAGCGCACCCGCATCGTCGGGGCCGCGATGCGTCATCACGTCGCGCATCGACACCAGCAACTCGCGCCGGAGATTGCCGCGCCCTGCGCCATATTCCCAAACTCCGCAGATACCACACATAAGAACAGAGGCTAGAGATTAGAGGCTAGCGGCTAGATTTATTCTTAGTCCTGTCTGTCATCGGTCTCGACTCGTAATGACGCGATCAATCTCACCATTCGGCCGTCGTCTTCGTTCTTAAGCGAAGGAATCAACACCCAACGCTTTCGCAGTGGAACACTCGCCCGTTGTAACCAACAAACGATCGTCGATGCTTTTTTGGCGCCGTAATCAGTAGAAACAAACCCGGATTCCAACATTGGCGGTGCGCTCTCAGTTAATGGCACAATCAATAAGCGCGCGCCGCCAATCTTATCGCACAGTTGCGCGTTTCCATCAGCAGTCATCTGAACGTCGATGCCGGGCGCGCAGTGAAAGCTGAATGCGAACTCGTGTGTCCCTTCGCCGGAAAAAGAGTCTTCGATCAACCAGTAGCGAGCGGACTTTTCAAAACGGATCGAACGGCTATGTGTCACCGGGTCTGCCAGCCGCCGATAACCATCGTGCTCTGCGACGATGTAATCGAATTCAGCGGTCGTCTCCCAAGCCAGTACGCGCGGATGCGCTTCGTCCCCGATTACAAAGGGCGTGGCCTCGTTACTGGTATTCTGTTCGACGCTATCGACCTGGACCGTGGAGTGATACGCAGTCGATCGAAAGAGATGACGCTGTTTCAAATCAGCTGTGTAAACGTATGATCCCGGATCGACGATGAATGCTGAGCCACCTGCCGACACTTCAACGCCCAACGCGTCGTTGTGACCATGTGAGCCGCGCCCGTTAAGGCCGCAGCCGCTCGCGTTGAAAAGCAAGAACAGGTCGTCATCGCGCAGTACGTAGATGCCTGCGTCAGGAGACGCTTTAGAGCCGACCGGCGACGCTACGGCCAGCGATTGAAAGGCTTGTAAACCTTGTTCACCCAGCAGCCACAACAGCTCTTCAAACGGCGTCGCCGAAATTTTGAGTTCAGATTCACGCGAAGCGGCAGCGGCTAAGGACAACGCGTACAAATGATCGTCGCCGGCGCGTTTAGTGATCGGCACAAGCTGACCGCTATCCGAATCACCAATCAGAGGTGCTCGTCCGTCCGGACGCAAGTAAGCGCGCGTGTATTCCGCCATCGCCCGAACTCTTTGCCAGTATTTTTGATCGATCTCAATTCCGTTCTCTTTGCACAGCAGCAACGAATAGAGCAGCAGCTCGAGTTTAAAGCGATGATAACCGGTCGAACTTTCCGAGTCGGCGCCATCAGCGAGAATCTGTTTGTCGACTTCATTGAGCAGTTCGCGCAAACCAAACTCGCGCCATTCGCAAGCGTCCTGAAGTTCGGGCAACATCACGCCCAGCCACAACAATCCGGCCACGTCGCACATGTAATGATTACTGGTCGCGATGTGCGAGTACTCGAGGTTTCGCCGAATGTGCGCGCCATGCTGATCGAACATCATCAGTAGTTCGGCGAGCGCGTCTGCATCAATCTGCGCGGACGGCAGAAACAGAGAGAAAGCGGCGAGCAGATTCATCGCGCGCAACGCCACTTCCATCGCACACGCCCAATTCGCGCCGCGGCCGACGGGATTTTGCGTACGCCAACTCCTGACTTGCCCCAGGAATTCTGTCGCAAACTCTTCGTTCTGCGTGAGCGCCCAGGCACGTGCCAAAGTGATTAAGTGTGAGAGTCGATTCAGCTCCCACAACACTCGCGCGTCCGAACCTTCGCCTCGGAATAGATTAATGTCGGCGTGATAATCTAACGGCCATTCGGCGCCAGATAACGGATCGCGATTCCATCGAATCTCATCCGCCCCAAAAAACCTTTCCCCGAAGCCGAGCAAAGGCCACGAATGGTCTTTCGCAATCTGCTCAGCTTGCGCGAGAAGCCGCTTCGTTTCGGCCGGAAACGTTTCGCGCTGGACGCGCGCCGTGTTCGTCACATTAACGAAACCGGGAAACAACCGTGGTGATTGGCGCTTCAGGAAATGACTCAGCAGTTCGGCACGTGACATCTGCGCGAATTCGGGAATCAGTCGCGCGGGCTGTCGATTAAGCTGGTCAAGCTGCGCCCGTTCGCGTCTTCGCAACAGCGCGGAGTTCATTCGGCGAACAGCCTCAAGCGCTGCGGTGCTTGTGCGTACTTCGCCGCGGAGGGTCTTGCGAATTGAAGAGAAGGCTCCCATCAGAGCGAGGGAGTAGGTTAACAGGTCGGAACCACCCGCGGTAGGAGTCAGAACCGCCTGCGGTCGCGTGCGGCTGAAGATAGGCTGGTGGCAACGGAGCCAGAAAAGATCAACCACCTGCTACAGCAGGTAGTTTGTGACATTACAGACGTATGATTCGCGCCTTGCTCCCCCGCCGCAAATCTCCATTGAGCGCGTTTCTCGTGTCGACAACCAGCGGCGCCAGTTCGATTACGCGCGCATAATCAATGCCGCTGTGATTGGTGACGATGACGACGCAATCCGATGCGCTAATCTCTTGTTCCGTAAGATCAACCGACGACAAAGGCTCGCCGCTGCTTTCCGCATGCGCCTCTTCAAACGTCAAGTCGCGGACAAACGGATCGTGATAACGAACCTCGCATCCTTTCAGACGCAGTCGATCGATGATGGAAAGCGCCGGACTCTCGCGGACATCGTCGATGTCTTTTTTGTAGGCGACGCCCAGGAGTAGAATCCGCGAGCCGCTCATGGCCTTGCGCGCGTCGTTCAGTCCGTCCGACACCATCTCTACGACATGTTCAGGCATGCGGGAATTCACTTCCTCCGCCAGCCCAATAAAGCGCGAATCGAATCCGTGCTGCCGCGCTTTCCACGAAAGATAGTGCGGGTCGAGCGGGATGCAGTGACCTCCGATTCCCGGCCCCGGATAAAACGGCATGAAGCCGAAAGGTTTTGTTGCAGCCGCGCGAATCACTTCCCACGTATCTATACCCAGCGCATAACAGAGCCGCGCCATCTCATTCGCCATCCCGATGTTTACGGCGCGAAACGTATTCTCGAGCAGCTTCGCCGCTTCGGCGACGCGTGCCGAAGTCACCGCGTGAACTTCGCCCACAATTTGACGGTAAAGGGCAGCCGCCCCTTCGGTTGAATCGTCAGTCACACCGCCCACAACTTTGGGGATGTTGTGTGTCTTGAACTCAGGATTGCCCGGATCGACACGTTCGGGCGAAAAGGCAAGCAGAAAATCTTGATCCAGCTTCAGTCCCGTCTCTTCGAGCATCGGCAAAAGCACTTCATTGGTCGTCCCTGGATATGTCGTCGATTCAAGAATGATCAGTTGTCCACGTCGCAGACGCTTCTGGATCTGTTCCGCCGCCGACAGTATGTACGAGACATCCGGCTCTTTCGTTTTTCGCAGCGGCGTCGGGACACAGATGATGATCGCGTCACAGTCCTTCAGCTCATCGAAATTTGTGGTGGCATGAAGACGGCCGTTGTCGATTAGCTCTTTCACATGGTTCGACGGCACGTCGCCAATGTATGACTCGCCGGAATTGATCGTCGCGGCTTTCGTGGCGTCGACTTCAAAACCGGTCGCCGCAAATCCGCCGCGGGCAAATTCCGTCACCAGCGGCAGGCCGACGTAACCAAGGCCGATGACACCGATCCGCGCGCGCTTCTCTTTAATTGAATTAATGAATTCGTTTTTAATCATGGGTTTCGAACAACTGAGCCTGATTCGGCAGGAAACTCAACGAAGTCATACAAGCGTAATGACAGGCGACAGCAGAGTCAAGCACATCTTATTTACTTCCATTACAAGCAAATTGATAATGCCGCCGCGATGCCAGCAAAACATTCGTTCGATGTCGCAGTCGTGGGCGCCGGGGTCTTCGGCGCGTGGACGGCGTATCGGCTTCAACAATCGGGCAAACGCGTTGCGCTCATCGACGCTTACGGCGCCGGAAACAGCCGCTCCAGTTCCGGCGATGAGTCGCGCATCATTCGCATGGGCTATGGCGCCGACGAGATTTATACGCGCTCTGCGTGGCGTTCGCTGGAATTTTGGAACGATTTATTCGCGCGCGCGGGCGAGTTGCTCTTTCATCAGACCGGCGTGCTTTGGCTGGAACATGAAGGCGATCCTTACCCAAGACAATCGTCTGAAACCCTGGCCAGGCTGAGAATTCCCGTCGAGCAATTGTCTCAGGCGCAAATGACGGCGCGTTATCCGCAGATATCCCGCGACGGACTTTGTGGCGGCTACTTCGAACCGGAAAGCGGCGTGCTGGTCGCGCGCCGAGCAGTGCAGGCGGTTGTGCGGGAAGCTCTCAAGACAGGGGTTGAGTATTTTCAGCAGCAAGTGGCTGCGCCGCTCCGGTCAGATCGAATGGAGGCCTTGGATATGCCAGATGGCCAACAAATCTCCGCCGCTGCGTTCGTCTTTGCTTGTGGTCCGTGGCTGCCTAAGCTCTTTCCCGACTTGCTCGCTAATCGAATCCATCCGACGCGGCAAGAAGTTTTCTATTTCGGCGCGCCCGCAGGCACTCGATTTAGACCACCAGAGTTACCGACGTGGATTGACTTCAAAGAAGAGGCATATGGTCTGCCGGATGTCGAAGGGCGAGGCGTGAAGGTCGCGATCGATCGCCACGGCGAATCCTTCGATCCAGACACAGGCGATCGGGTCGCCAGCGAAGAAGCGTTGAGTGAAGTGCGTCGCTATCTCGCGCGCAGAATTCCGGAACTGAAGAATGCGGCGGTCAGCGAAAGTCGCGTGTGCCAATACGAAAACACATCGAATGGCGACTTCCTGATCGATCGTCATCCTGCATTTGAAAATGTCTGGCTCGTCGGCGGCGGCTCCGGCCATGGCTTCAAGCATGGACCGTTTGTCGGAGAATACGTGACTGCACGCATCGACAGAGAGACGGAAGGAATCGAACCGCGATTCAGTCTCGTGATGAAATCCAGCCAGCAGGAGCGCGCGGTTTTTTGATTGCTCTTCAGCCGATCTGGATGATGTGTTGAGTTGGCGCAAAACGAATACGTTTATGGTTGACGTCGTTTAGCAGGAGCCGTGCTCTCCGATTTTCGGTCCAGCCCGCGTTCAGCGCGAATTGTTCGAATGTTTTCATTTAGTTTTTCCGCTGCCTTCGCCTCGCCGTGCGTCGCGTAAATATCTTTGGCCTTTTCCAGGTTTTTCTCCGCCTCTTTTTGGTCGCCGCTGCGGTTGTACGCGTCGGCGAGCCGCACGTGCGTAGTCGCATCTTCGAGTGCGTCGCCGGGCTCAGATTTGAGATTAGAGTTCAACATGTCCTTGGCCCTGTCAGGACGATTGAAATTCGTCTGAATTTCCGCGACGCTGTCCTTTATCGCCCGGTAATTCTGTTTTAGTTCCGTCCTCGCCTCCGGCTTTTCAAGTTCAACTGTGAGACGATCCAATTCCACAGTTGTTTCCTGCAGTTTCCAGCCTGCATACAAACGGGTAATTAAGAACTGAGTCGTTGCCGCTCCCAGTTGCAAGTTACGAATATTTTGTTCAGCCGCGGTCAACGCTTGCGTTTGCTCGTTGGACAACTCGGCCTTACTAATAATCGGCGCATTCTCGCCCACGCCGGTGCGCATCATTTGTGCCACCACGGTACACGTTGGACCACAGCAATCTTGATACTCACCCGGGTTCAATTGACAGAGTCTTTTAGGATTCAGGCATAGAATCTGCGCCGACGAGTTGATGCCAATTTTCAATCGGTCACCCGTTCTGAACAAACCCGACAACAGCGGAGAAAAGGCTTCGAAGCCTTTGCGCTGTAATTGGACATCGCCCACGCCAAAAAACTGCACCTCTTCGATGGGCGGATCGATCGGCGTCGGTGTCGCCTGAGCGGCCGCCGATGGTCCGGTCGCCTGTACCGTCGGCGTCGGCGTGGGTGAGGAATTCGAACCTGGGGCGGTTCCGGAGCCGCCACCACAAGCGGCCGCCAGAACCGCCGTCACAAAGCACGAGAGTTGAATTCGCATGTCTGCTCCTTTCACTTGGGCGCCGCACGGG
>JBKPPE010000265.1:0-9970 GCA_046733375.1 Acidobacteriota bacterium
CGGCCGCGCTTCTTCGCCAACGCGGCCAATAACGAGAATTCTTTGTTAGTCAGTTTCACGGCCGCGCCGTCACACAAAGCACGGACGTCCTCGAAATCGATTGTCAACCGGCCATCTTCATAAAGTTCGGGTGCGGCTTCATCGGCACGTCTGAGGACCGCGCGCACACGCGCTAGTAACTCGCGGACAGAAAAAGGTTTGGCGATGTAATCGTCGGCGCCCACATCCAAACCCGCGACGCGATCGGATTCCGATGCTTTCGCGGTCAGCATGATCACCGGTATCCGTCGGGTGTGTTCCTCGCTGCGCAGACGGCGACACAAATCCATGCCGTTCATACCGGGCAACATTAGGTCGAGAATGACTAAGGAAGGAGTGTTTTTGCGATCGAGCGCGAGCGACAACCCTTCTTCGCCCGTCAGCGCAACGCGCGTCGCGAAGCCTTCAGACGCCAGGTTATATCGAACCGTTTCGGCGATGTCCGGATCGTCTTCGATGATTAACGCGCGTTTCATGAACCCGCCGTTAGACGTTTCCGCGTTGATGTTTGATGATGGCCGCCTCAGCCATGTAAACCGTTAATTCACTGATATCAGTGACATAATCGCCGATCCGCTCAAGGTGCTTCGCGACCAAAAGCAATCGCGCGTCGCGTGTCGCAGTGGCCGGCGCGGTCACCATCATCCCGATCAGTTCACTAAAGATATCATTGTAGAGATCGTTAATCTCGGCGTCGCGTTCGATGATTTCGCGCGCTGCCGCTGCGTCTGATTTAGTGAAGGCATCCAGCGCCGCCGCCAGCATCGAAGAGGCGATCTCGCCCATTTCGCTGATTCTGATGTGGTTCTTCAACTCAGGTTCCTGCGCCAGGTCGATGGCTGACCGGGCGATGTTGCAGGCGTGATCTGCGATGCGTTCAAGGAGCGGAGCGGTCTTCGCCACCGACATTACAAAACGTAAATCACGCGCGGCTGGCTGCCGCAGTACGAAGATATCGATGCATTGCCGATCGACTTCAACCTCTAATGCGTCGACGGCGTCATCGTGCTCCAACACTTCACGCGCAGCCGTGACGTCCCGGTTAACCAGCGCGTGCATCGCGCGCCGCAACGCCGCCTCGGCTTCGCCACCGAGACGCAGCACGGTGTCGCGTAGTGTGTCGAGTTCTTCGTCGAGATGTCTATGAACTTGCATCGTTAGCCAAATCGTCCGGTGATGTAATCCTCAGTAAGCTTTTCTGCGGGAGCGGTGAACATTGTCTCTGTGTTGTTTACTTCGATCAGTTTTCCCAGCAAGAAGAACGCCGTGAAATCCGAAACGCGCGCTGCCTGCTGCATGTTGTGGGTGACAATCGCGATTGTGTACTGCTTCTTCAGATCGAAGATCAACTCCTCAATCTTCGAAGTCGCAATCGGATCCAGCGCCGAAGCGGGCTCGTCCATCAGAATCACTTCCGGGCGAATGGCTAAAGCCCGCGCGATACACAGTCTCTGCTGTTGCCCGCCTGAAAGTCCCAGCGCCGATGAATTTAGTCGATCCTTTACTTCCGACCAAAGCGCCGCATTTGTGAGCGCTTCTTCGACTCGGTCCGCGAGTTCTGCGCGTCCCGTCGTCAGCCGGTTGATGCGCAATCCGTAGGCGACGTTGTCGAAAATCGTCTTTGGAAAAGGATTTGACTTCTGAAATACCATGCCCACTTTGCGTCGCAAGTCGACGACGTCGGCCCCCGGCCCATAGACATTCTCACCGTCAATCAAGATTTCGCCCTCAACGCGCGTGCCGGCGATGACATCATTCATACGATTGAGCGTGCGCAGAAAAGTCGTCTTGCCACAACCGGAAGGTCCGATGAACGCCGTCACCATTCTTTCCGGCAAGTCCAGCGAAATGTCATGCAACGCCTGGTTGCGACCATAGTAAAAATTCAGTTGATGTACCGAAATCTTCGCTGGACGCGACTCAGAAACAGAGTTGCTCCTGATGTCGAACTTCGGCGTCATCTTTGTCGTTGGCGTGGACATCCGGCTAGAACTTCTTTCTCGTAAAGAACCTGACGGTCACGTTGATGCTGAGAATCAACGTCATCAGTACGAGCGTCGCGGCCCACGCCTGCGCGTGCCATTCGTCGTAGGGCGAAATCGCATAATTGTAAATCTGCACGGTGAGCGAGGCGATGGGCCGGTCGAGACCATCTGGAAAGAAACGACTGCCGAATGCCGTGAACAAAAGCGGCGCCGTTTCGCCTGAGACGCGAGCAATTGCGAGCATGGCACCAGTGGCTATGCCGGCGGCGGCAGCCGGAATCACGATGCCGAGCGTGACGCGCCATTGCGGCGCGCCGAGCGCGAGCGCGCCTTCGCGCAGACTGTGCGGCACGAGCTTGATCATCTCTTCGGTGGTACGCGCGACGATCGGAATCATGATTAGCGCGAGCGCGATGCCGCCCGCGTATGCTGAAAAGTGCTTCATGCGAAGTACGATCACGGCATAGATAAACACGCCCGTGACAATCGAAGGTATTCCCGTAAGTGTGTCGACGAGAAACCGCACCACCGACGCGAACCAGCCGCGGCCGACTTCGGACAAATAAACCCCAGTCGCAATTCCGAGCGGTATGCCCACCACGCACGATAGCGCGAGCAACAACGCAGAACCAACAATTGCGTTACCGATGCCGCCGCCTTCACCGACAGGTTTCGGAGTCTCGATCAAAAAATGAAGGTTAAGCGACCTGACGCCGCTTCGCGCAATGTAAAAAAGAATGATCGCCAGCACGCCAATAGCCGCGACTGTGCACAGCGCGGTGAGCGAGGTCATCACGGTACTAATCGCGCGCCGCACGCGATCTGATCGAGAAAGTTTCATATCAGACGGCCATGCCCGCACCCACTGTTGTGCGGGTCACTCTCCAAACCAGCAGTCGCGCGATTGCGTTAACCACAAACGTCACCAGAAACAGAATCAAGCCCAATTCAATCAGCGCGCTCAAGTAAATATCTCCAGTTGCTTCAGTAAACTCGTTCGCGATCACGGACGCCAGCGTGTAAGAAGGCTGAAACAGCGACAGACTGATTTCGGCGCGATTACCGATCACCATCGTCACGGCCATCGTCTCACCAAGAGCGCGTCCTAGACCGAGAATGATGGCGCCCGCGATGCCTGGGGCGCCGTTAATCAGAACAACCCGAGTCGTCTCCCATTTGGTCGCGCCCAGCGCCAGTGCCGCTTCGCGCTGCGTGTTCGGCACGGCGGCCAAAACATCGCGCGCAACTGCGGAAATAATTGGTGTGATCATGATCGCCAGAATGATGCCGCCTGTAAGTAAGCCGATTCCCGTAATCGGCCCCTGAAAAAATGGTAGCGATCCGAACGAACGAGCCAGGGATGGCTCAACCCGTTCACGAAGAAAAGGCGCGAGCACGAATATTCCCCACACACCGTACACAACTGAAGGTATGGCAGCGAGCAACTCCACAAGAAAAGTTATGGGACGCGCAATGATCGGTGGCGCTTGTTCGACCAGAAAAATTGCTATTCCGAGCGACAACGGAACGCTGATGAGCAGCGCGATCAGAGACGACGCCACCGTGCCGTAGATAAAAGCCAGCGCGCCAAACTGTCCATTGACCGGATCCCAAGTGCTACTGCGGAGGAAACCGAACCCAAATTGCCTAAGCGATAGTGCTGAGTGAGTAGCCAAACCGATGATCATGCCCAGCACGATCACGACTACCAGCAACCCCGCCGCGAACATGAGTAGACGAAAAACGCCGTCGCCGACGTTCCCCGTCGGCGACAACAACCTCAGCAAGCTTTCCTTTAGTAGCGAGCCTTGCCCGTCGACACGTTCCATAGCGCAGAGCGGTGGGCTAAGACACACCCGCCGCTTACCAGACACACGAACCTCTATCGCAGAGGCGTTCCTCCGGACGTCATCGAGTTGATCTTCGCTTCCGCGCGTTTGACGATGTCAGCGGGGAGCGGCGCATACTTCAAGTCGCCAGTAAATTTCTCGCCGTCATGGATGCACCACCAGAGATAATCGACGAGCGCCTTGCCCTTGGTCGCGTCTTTTTGATCTTTGTACGCGAGGATGTAGGTGTAGCTTGAAACCGGGTAAGCATCCGCGCCAGCAGAATCTGTTATTGAAACGCGCAAGTCCTCCGGCGTGGCGGCAAGGGCACCCGCGGCCGCTGCTGACACCGAATCGAGGCTGGCCGGCACAAAGTTGCCGGATTTATTTTTAATAAGTCCGACCGGTAGATTGTTTTGGAGCGCATAGATCAACTCGACATAACCGATCGTATTCGGTGTCTGTTTCACTTGGCCCGTAACACCTTCGTTGCCTTTGCCGCCAACACCCACCGGCCAGTTTACCGATACTCCGACACCAACTTTTTGCTTCCACTCAGGACTGATTTTCCCCAAATAATCTGTCCATACCCCCGTAGTACCGCTACCGTCAGAACGATGGACAATCGTGATATCCGCCGCCGGCAGATTCACACCTGCGTTATCAGCTTTGATACGAGGGTCGTCCCATCGTCTTATTTTCCCCAAGAAAATATCCGCCACCACATCCGGCGAGAATCGCAAGGGCTGCGAGAGACCTTGCAAGTTATAGGTAAGCACTACCGCGCCCAGAACCATCGGAATGTGCAAGAGCTCTCCCGGCGCACTCTTTAGATCCTGATCGCTCATAAACGAGTCGCTGGCGCCAAAATCCACCGTTTGCTCCCTGATCTGCTTTTGGCCTCCGCCCGAGCCGATTGATTGATAGTCAATGAGCACATTCGGATGAAGCTTCTCATATTCGCTGATCCACTTTTGATATAGCGGATTGGGATAAGTCGCGCCGGCACCTTGCAATTTGACTGCGCCGCCGCCGCCGCTCTTGCCTCCAGTGCATGCAAGCGCAATAAGCGCGACCGCGAGTGCGAAAACGAACGCCGACAGGCGTAGTGATTTACTTGAGAGGGGCATGGTGTTACCTCCGAACGTGGCGGTGTGAATTGAAAGAGGAAATCTAAGCGGCAGGTGTTACATCCATCTTAATAATTGATTAACTCGATGTAAACGGAGCCCAATTGGGATCAAACCGCTTCGCGCAACCGGCCATGGTTCATCACCGGCCTTCCTTATCGGTCGCTGATGCGACTTTCCGACTGTTTTGTTTTCAGTGACCGCTCGTATTCCAACACCATCCGGTCATAACACGTATCGCACATTGCGAGCGCCAGCTCTTCGCCGTCGAGGCGGATGATTTCCCCGCACCAACTGCACTTGACTGTGGGGCGCGCAAGTTGTTCCAGTTGCTCTTTCTCTGACAACGTATCTTCGACGAGTGTGAGTGTCATAATCTGAAACTCCTCTCCGTTCGATTCGGATAGCTTTATTAATACGAAGGCTACCTCGCCTCGTGTTACGTGTCCGTTACTCCGCCATTAAAAGTCGCTTAATTCATGCATTGTCACAGTACGGCGGCCCTCCCTGTCAGATCGTTAACTTCAAATTAAGACGACGTACAGCGAAAGATATTGATTCTCACCCACGTAACATTTTGTTAACATCTGGCCACCGCCCTGCCACTCAGGCGCGGCAACGGAAACCAGAACCGACGCAGCAAGCGGGTTTCGCCGGTCAAGAGGAAAAGTGCGACGCGATTTTCAAGGGAGAGTCGTCTCTGCACTCGCAAGGATTAGTTTCCTTTGCGTTCTTGTCGCTGTCTGCCCGTCCTTCGCGGTCGCCGCCGAAAAACCGCAAAACAAGATTCTCTGTCGTGATCAAATAACTCAGGCGCATCGACAACTCTTACTAAGCGAACTCGGCGTCATTACCGGACGATCGCTGAAATGCGATCAGGATGGCGGACTGATGATGGCATCGTCTGGGGAACGTGACGGATCGCCGACGGCACGCAATCTCATTTCAAGAGCACTTAATGGCCGCGTCGTCGTCGTTATCGAAGACGCCAGCAACCGTCAGGATGTGGTTTTCTCGCGAGTCGTTCCTGGCCGTTGGAAGCACCACGGGTCATCGATGCCGCCGACATTTGTGGTTTTGATCGACTTTGCCGACTTCAATCAGTTAGTCGGCGATGCGGAAGCGTTAAGGGCTTTCAATACCGGCTGGGCATTTCTTCACGAACTGGATCATGTAATAAACGATTCTGCAGATGCCGCGGGGCTCAACGAAACAGGTGAATGCGAATCTCACATCAACGCCATGCGCCGTGAGTGTGGGCTTCCTTCGCGCGCCGAGTATTTCTTCACATTCTTTCCGGCCGCTGAGAAAAGCGAATTTCGCACGAGGTTTGTGCGCCTCGCGTTCGATGAAACCGATGCCAAGACAAACAAGCGACACCGGTACTGGGTGACGTGGGATGCCATGGCAGTGGGCGGTCTTCAAGTCGCGGCGGCGCGCTAACCCTTCAAAAAAACCCGAACTTTCAAATTAGTTTTTTTCGGTGCGGCCGGCGGCGCGAGCCAGCGCGCGTCTTTTGCGTGACTCGCGCGGCATGTCCCTCAGCACCGAATGGATCTTGAGGACAAGCTCCTTCAGCTTAGATAGTTCGTGAGGGTCTTTGCCTTTCGCCGTGAGCAAGGCAACGGCGATATCGCTGCTGAGTTCATTTTCGACAGACATGGCGCGAACAAACTTTGCTGGACATGATTGGGATGCGCATCCTAATCGCGTCACGTTACGAAGATGTTAACTTTAGGTTAAATGTGCAGCCGCGCGCTCCGATGTAAGTCTTCCTGCAATTAAGCTTAATTTAACTCAGGGTTTACTCACCTGTAACTACAGACGTTTAGATTCTCATTCTTCGCTTCACTTTAGTCTTTTCGAAGAATGGCTCTGAAGAATCAATACACTCGCGATACTCGCGCAGCGAGGATCCGCTTCGGGCCTCATTCGAACAACGCCCTCAGACCAAGAAGGAGATTCTAATGCGTAAAACTGTTCGCCGAACTTTTGCTGTTCTGATTCTCGCCACTGCTGCGCTGCTATCAGCATCGGCAGCACTTGCACAGACGGACACCGGCCGAATTACCGGAACGGTCAAAGATCAAAATGGAGGGCTCGTGCCTGGTGCAACGGTGACGGCGAAAAACCTGCGTACTGGAGATGAGCGAACAGCCATCGCGAACGATGAAGGTTATTTCTCAATCGCGGCGCTCAAGGCTTCAGCTTACACGCTGACAGCAACGGGAAGAGATTTGTCCGGCACAGTTGAAAGCGTAACTGTGAACGTCGCGCAGGAACTAACGATCAATATCGCGATGACGCCGACCGGTGTTTCCGCGACGGTGAACGTGGTCGGTGGCGAAGAGACGCTCGCGAACACCGGTTCGGCGTCGATGGGGGCAAACGTTAACCCTCGCGAAGTTGAGGGATTGCCGCTGAACGGGCGGCAACTCTCTCAGCTTTATTTGCAGGCGCCCGGTTCGGTGAACAGTGGTTCCGGCACCTACGGCGACATTCGCTTTTCCGGACGCGCCGTCGAACAGAACGAGATTCGCTACGACGGGATCGAAGGCACGGCGATCATCGACACCAGTCCGGGCAATCTCAATGGTGAAGTGCCCACGCCATTCCGGCTGCAGTCGTCTTTGGAAAATGTTCAGGAGTTTCGGGTCGATTCAAACAACTATCCAGCCGAGTTCGGTACCGGCACCGGCGGACAGATCAGTGTAGTTACAAAGTCGGGCGGCAATAAGTTCCATGGCTCAGTCTTTGAGTACATTCGCAACGATGCACTCGACGCGCCGAATTTCTTCGACAACATCATCGGACAGAAGAGCAAGCTGCGGCTGAATCAGTTCGGCGGTTCGATCGGCGGTCCAATCGTCAAGAACAAGGCTTTCTTCTTCTTTTCTTACGAAGGATATCGCTTGCGCGGCGGAATCAATTCAATCGAAGCGGTGCCTGGCCAGGCCTCGCGTATCTGCGGCGCGCCCCTCGGTGCAGGAACCATCGCGTGCAATGCGACGACGGCCGCTCTAATTCCCGCGTTTCGTGCCCCTGATGCCATCGTTCTGCGTGTGGGACCGGACTTGTTCGATACTGTCCAGCGACAGGCGACTAACATCGTCAATGAGAATTCGTTGGCGTTTCGCTTAGACTACAAATTGAACGCCCGGCATTCGACCTACTTCCGTTTCTTTCGCGATCAGGCAAACAACGACCAACCCGAAGGCGTGACCGGCCGCCGTGTTGTCATTCGCTCGATTCCGCAAAATGGGATGTGGGCGTTGCAGTCGGTTTTGAAGCCCACGGTACTGAACGAATTCAAAATCGGCTACAACGGTGCGCTCTCGCGCATCAACGGATTCGCACCTACTTTCAACGGCCTGGATCTATCGACGCTCTCGCTGAACATTGCTGGCAGCGTGGCCGGATTCGCGTTACCCGGACAAGGTGCGAACGCCGGAGTCGCGACACCCGGCGGCCTGGTGCGCGCCAACAGTGCGACGAACGGACGCGCGCAACCGTACACGCCCTATTCGTTGTCGTTCATCGATAATCTCAGTTGGACGCGCGGCACTCATTCGTTCAAGTTCGGCGGCGAAGTTCGCGCGATTCGCATTTGGACCGACCGGGTCGGTGGCACAACTTACACCTGGGCGAGCATTAACAACTTCCTGACGAACGCCCTGCAATCGACGCAGTTCCTCGGCGATGTGTCGGCGCCATCGCCATTCTTCAACGGCTCGAGTGGTCAACCGCAAGCGCGCCAGACTTATTACATCGGTTATGCGCAGGACGAATGGAAGCTCAAGTCGAATCTGACGTTAAGCTATGGCTTGCGCTACGAGTACTACACGCCGCTGCGCGAAAAGGACAATCGGCAGGTTCTGTTCGACATTGTCACCGGAGTGCTGCGCGATCCGGCTGGCGATCCGCTGATTTCTTCCAAAACCAATTTCGGTCCGCGTGTGGCGATGACGTGGTCGCCCAATCCGAACGCCACTGGATTCTTCGGCGGCGGCAGAACGATCCTGCGCGGAGGTTTCGGAATCTACTACGGTCCGGGCCAGACGGAAGATCAAATTCAGCCCATCGAATCAAATCGCATCAGCTCGACGGTCAGCGGCGGAAGTTTCCCGCAAGACACGAACGCGATCATCGCGAACTTCGTGAACAACCCCAACAATCGCTCGTACCAGCCGCGCGCCTACGCATCGGACTACACGATTCCGGAAAAGATTTATCAATACACCGTTTCTGTCCAGCAGGAGTTGCCGTCCAAAATCGCTTTCACCGCCGCGTTCGTCGGCTCGCAAGGCCGCAACTTATTTCTGCGCAGCGTGGCCAACCGCATTCTCCCCGGACAAACGACGATTGTTGACGGCACGACGCTGCCGAACACGTTTGGCGTGGTGAATCGGACGAACGGTGCAGGGCAAGTCATTGCGGTGAACACAATTCGCGAGTTCTCGATCGTGTCGGGAACGTCTTCAGTGCAGAACCCATACGCTGAGGTCGATTACAAGACGAGCGGCGGTCATGACAGCTACAAAGCGCTGCAATTGTCGTTGACCAGAAGATTCAATACGGGGGTGACGCTGAATTCGCAATACACGTTTGCGAGCTCGACCGGCAACACGACCGGGTCGAATGAAGCGCGCACCGCGGCGAACAATGCGCGGGCGATCGGCGATTTCGATTACGACCTCGGCTCCAACAACTTTGACGTGCGGCACACGTTCAATTTCAGCGCGGTTTATGATCTGCCTTTCGGACATGGGAAGCGCTACGACTTCGGTAATGTTGGAAACGTGCTTCTTGGCGACTGGCAAGTAGGAACAATCGTTAACGCGCGTTCAGGAGTGCCGCTGGAACTCGGAATTGTGCGGCCTGACGTGGTGATGCAGTGCGCAAACACAGCCGGTTGCGGTGGGCTGCCGAATGGTTTTGTCGCGCAACTTCCGGGAGCAATAGGAAACGGTCTCATAAACCCTGTTAC
>JBKPPE010000266.1:0-6666 GCA_046733375.1 Acidobacteriota bacterium
CCTTGTGGCCAGCGCGATCACTGACACGACCGTTGCCAAAGCACGCGCCGAATCGTCTGCGACCGCGGCTGAGTTACTTGCCAGTCTCGCGCGTTTGAGTTCACCAGCGACGCGGGCGTCGACAGGAACCGCCGTTGCCGACGCACAAGTCCTCGCCGGAATCGATGTGTTGGAACGCGACAATTTTGTGCCGCTTGCTGGAATGCGCATCGGCCTGGTTACCAATCAAACGGGCCGCGATCGCAGCGGCCGTTCGACGATCGACGTGTTATTCAAAGCCCCCGGCGTGAAATTGACCGCTTTGCTTTCGCCTGAGCATGGAATTCGTGGCTTGGCCGATGAAAAAGTTTCAGATACGAAAGACGAACAGACAGGACTTCCGATTTATTCGCTTTACGGTGAATCTCGGCGGCCGAAACCGGAACAATTGAAAGACCTCGATGCGCTCGTCTATGACATCCAGGATGTGGGCGCGCGTTTCTATACCTATATCTCGACGCTTGGATATGTCTTGGAAGAAGCGGCGAAAGCGAAACTCCCCGTTTTCATTCTGGATCGGCCAAATCCCATCAACGGCGTCGATGTCGAAGGGCCACTCGCGGATGCCGACAAACTCTCGTTCACCGCTTATCACACAATTCCGGTGCGTCATGGAATGACGGTCGGCGAACTCGCGCGTCTTTACAATGACCAGCGAAAGATTGGCGCGGACCTTCGCGTGATCAGGATGCAAAATTGGCGACGCGCCATGTGGTTCGATGCGACCAACCTAACGTGGATCAATCCCTCGCCTAACATGCGTAGCCTTACAGAAGCGACACTCTATCCCGGGGTTTGCTTGCTAGAGACGACTAATGTTTCAGTCGGACGCGGCACCAACACTCCTTTTGAACTCGTTGGTGCGCCCTGGCTGGACGGACAGAAACTGGCGAGCTATTTAAATGCGCGTCAGATTGCCGGCGTCCGCTTTGTGCCTACTCGCTTCACCCCGACAACGGCGACGCACAAAGACCAGGAATGCGGTGGGGTAAACATCGTCGTCACCGACCGGACAAGACTTCAATCGGTCGCCCTCGGAATTGAGCTTGCCGCGGCGCTCCACGAGCTGTATCCGTCAGATTGGAAGGTTGACGGGTTCGTGAGGTTACTGGCCAATTCGGACGCTTTCGAACGTCTGAAGCGTGGCGATTCTCCCGACCAAATTATTCAGTCATGGCGCAACCAACTGGACGGGTTTCAGCGCGCCCGCGAAGCGTTTCTTCTTTACCAATAAGAAAGGAGGCCGCGATGAGCGGCCTCCCATAAAACGAAGCGGGGTGTCGCTAAATCTAAAAGTGGACGCGCATGCCCCACTCAACCTGCCGCGGATCGTAAACAGCATTTGTGATTTTGCCGAAATTGGTCGGCTGGTTTAAACGCAAATTGTTAGCGCTGTTGTCGCGCGGATCGTTTGGCTGGAAGTGGTTGAAGACGTTCGTGAACTGCATCGTGAACTGCAGACCTACGCGCTCCGTAATCTTAAAGTCCTTCGCCAGCGTCGCGTCCAAGTTCCAGCGCGGTAAGCCACGAAGATTGCCCACGCCGCCGCCGCAACTGGTATCCAGGCCCAGGACGCAACGACGGAAGCTGTTAAAGACCGCGGCCGGATCGGCATACAGATTAATTCCCTCGGTATTGTTGGTGCCGATGCCGTTGGAACCTGTCACGCCTCGAAAGACACCCGGCTGGATATTGCCATTCCCAACGTAGATTGCTGATTCGAAACCGCTGGCGCCGCCGTTTGGATTTCCAGTTTCGCCAAACGCCTGGCAGTCAGCGCCGCATCCGCCGGCCCCAGACCAATTGACTCGTGTCGGCGCTCCACTCTGCGCAGTGAAGAACGGTGACACTGACCAGCCGTTTAGGAGATGGCCCATCCACCCTTTCTTGCTTTTGAAGAAGTCGGGCCGGTATGTCATTCCCAGGTTGTAGATGAATTTGATGTCAAATCCATTTGATCCGTAGTTGCCGCGGAGGTTGTAGATATCGACTAAATTCGTGCCGCTACTTCGCTGGGTTTGCGCGCCCAAGCCAAGCGCCCGGCCCCAGGTGAAGTTTGAAACGGCCGTGATTCCTCTCCAGTCGCGCAGCCTGAAGGTTAAGAATGCGGCGTTGTAATTGCCGTAACCGACTGCCGATTTGAGACCGATGGTAGTCGCCTGATCACTCAACATTGTCCTGCCGAGCGTCCAGGAATTTGCGACGTTAAGGTCCGCCCACAAGTCCGAGACACGGACATTTTGGAATCGCGCCAGTTCCTTGGAAGCTACTGCCGCAGTGCAGTTGGCGAAGCCATTGCAGAAGGTTCCGCCGGGTTTGCTTAGGGCGCTCTCGAAGAAAGGCTGCGCCGGTCCGGTGTAGGCGTTGTTCGCGCAATTTGGGCCGAGACCGCAAATCGCCACATACAATTTCGCGTAAGCGTCGGCGAAAGTTTGGCCGCCCAGCGTCATCATGTAAGGCACGGAATCAAGATCGATCTCAGCAAATTCATGATCGATCTTTCGTCCCATGTAACGTATTTCAATGGCCATGTTGCGCCCGAAAGCGCGCTGAATTGTGAAGTTAAAATTGTCAGTCGATTCCGGACGATAATCATAATCAACTGCGCGGGAATCGCCGCCGACCGGGTTCTGAATTCCATTCTGTAATACACCCGGGAGGTAAGGCTGCGGTAGATTCGTGATCGGTTGGGGCAACGGCGCTGTCAATCCGTCGACGCCAATTCTAAAGACGTTGCTCACATCCACAGATCCTGACGTCAAACAACCGTTCGTCATGTGAGCCAGGCTGCAGGTTACCGATTGCAGCAAACCGGGACCAGACATCGGCACGAGCAGGTTGTTGACCCCGTTTAAGCGTCCAAATTGTCGCCCGTACCCACCACGGAGGACGGTTTGGCCTTCTCCAAATAGTTTGTGCAGTAATCCGGATTTGAATTGCGGGTTCCACGCAACCGAAAGCTTAGGGCTGACCCCGCCATAAAATGGTTGATAGGGATACTTTAGGCCCAAGTTCCGAGCCGTTTCGAATCCAACAATCGGCGCGTACGCTTGGCCGTTCAATGCGGCAGCTTTTCTCGCCGCGATGAACTCAGCCGCGTGAATTGGCTTTCCATTCTGATCGACAAGAATCACTTGCCTGCCTTCTTCCTCGACCGGAGGCATTTCAACCGTGTAGCCGACTCCAAGACTGAGTGTCAGACTGTTTGTTAAGCGCCACGTGTCGTTAACGTATGCGTTATAGGTTTTGATGGTGCTTTGCACTTGCGATTGTTGGCCAAGCGGTTGAATCGCCAGATTCGCGCCTTCGCGCGTGTACAGCACCTGATTGAAACCGTCCAACCCAAATACAGCAGTGGCCAGGTTTCCGTAGCTCGTTCTCATCGTCGAGTTGTTCGGAAGGTTTCCAGGGTAGAAGTTGGTAAAGACGATTGACTTACTCGCAACTTGATACACAATCTGATTGCTGATCGTGGTTCCGTTGTCAGAGCGCGCGAAGTAGTCCACGTTTGGTTGGAAGAATCCACCGAACTGAATCAAATGGTTTCCATGGACCCAGGAAACATCGTCGCGGATCATGTAATCCTTGCCGTCCCAGGTTCGTTGTCGCACGTCCTGCGTATCAACGTTGTAGGGAATAAGCGCGCCGGTGCCGCTGGTCTCTGCATCCGTATTGCCTGGGTCGGCGATTTCGACTGCACCGCCAAGCGCACTTGTTTGTGCCGGAATTCCCGACGTGCCCCATCCCCACCAATTCCACAGATAGCTTAATCGCAAATCGTTTGTCAGGGTCGGACTGAGCGTGCTGGTGAGTCCAAAGACCAATAATTCGGGAGTCTGCACGCGGACCGCACTCGAGGTGTACTGGCCACGTGTCGCTCCCGCGAGGAGTCCGCCCACGTCCACTTGACTATTGACGGTCCGCTCAAGGTGTTGCGCGCGGAACGACGTAAAGAATCGGTGTTTAGAGCTGAAGTCGTGATCGATGCGGCCCACGTAGACGTCTGATGTAAGCGGCAAGCGAATCGTCGACAGAAACCCTTGAGTGTTGAACTGATCACCACCGCTGAGAGGATCGTTAGGCAGCGGGATGGTGTTCCAAATATTGCTAATCAGCGGGTTAAGACCCAGTCCTCTCGGATCGCAGATGGCGACAGTTGTCCTTTGGCACGGAGCTAACGTAACTGTGCGTAGAGGAGACGAATTCGAATTTGGATTTCCGATCGTAACCGTCACTGGGACCGGATTAAGGTTAAATGGGACCCAAGCTCCAGGAGCGTAAGTCACTAGTGATCCATTTTCTATTCCCTGGATCAGTCCTTGACTGCCCGGAAGCGTGTTTCCTGGAAGCGGGACGTTTGCCGATGTATTAGTAAGCGCGTTCTGGATCTGAACCACACCGGCGCGCATTGCACGCGTCGGGTAAGCGCGCTCAAAGGTCTGCACACCTCCGAATCTAAAGCCTTCATAGTTGGCGAAGACATAGGTTTTACCGCCCAGAATCTTCCACGGCAGCAGGGTGCCACCAAGGGTGACGCCGAAGCGCTTTCGCTGATTCGGGATGATCGGCGTGTAGGGCATGACGCAATTGTTGTCGCCCTCATGCAGTGTTGTTCCAGGAGCGCACGCACGCGGTGTCGTAGGACTGCCCTTCGTAAACGCCGTATGGTTCGACTTCCACGAATTCGCCCCGAGAATATTCGGAGTCCAATAGTAGCCGTAAGCCGAACCATGCCACTGGTCGCCGCCCCGCCGCGTTACCATCTGTACTTGCGCGCCAATTGAGCCATTGAAGTCGGCGGTTTGTCCGAATGTATTGACGCGAAATTCTTCAACGCTTTCGAGCGGCGTCGGCGCCACTCCCGACGCCATGCCGTTAATTTGATTACCTCCGTTGAGTTGCGCTCCTCCGGTGAAATTTACTGTATAGCCAACCTGGTCACCGGACATATCATCGCTATTTTGCCCGCCGTCGATAGAAAATGAATTCTGGTCGCCCACGGCACCCGCGACTTGCCCTGAAGGCGTTACGCCCGGCTGCAAGGCCATCAGCGTGGTCGCGTCACGTCCCAGGTTCGGCAGCAACTCGAGTTCTTTCAGGTTAATCGTGGTGCCAACCGTAGCGTTAACAGTCTGGAGTTCCGTGCCCGCATTTGCTGAAGTGACGACCACCGTTTCCGTCAGCGCGCCAACCTCCATCGACACGTTCAGTGTGACGACTGAACCCACGCTGACTTTTTGACCGGCAAACCTGGCGGTTTTGAAACCAGTTTTGATAACAACGAGATCGTACAGGCCCGGATTGACTACGGGAAAGTTATAGCGACCGGCATCATTGGTCGTGGTAGCAATTGAGCTTCCGGTTGTGGTGTCGGTCAAAGTTACTTCAGCGCCGCCCACACTTGCGCCCTGCGGGTCAGAGACCTGTCCGGTGATGCCACCGGATGATGCCGACTGAGCGTAAATGGATGTGGTGAAACTGAAGACGATACCGAGCACAACGGCGAACACGTGGAGAAGAGATGTCCGTTTCATTTCGACAGATCCTCCTGTGATAGAAATCCTGGCGGGTTGGAAACTGCAGAGCCCGGATGATTGAGCATCAGAGTTTTCCTCGGTTGCAAGCAGGCTGATAGCTTTAACTAAACAGAACCCCTGGGAGAAAACCTAGCATTGCGGACGGTGCAGGATGATGTATGAACTCCGCCCAAATTGATGGCCGCAAGTATATTCCCATCAGCCTTCGCGTCAAGCCTTAATTTTCCGTCCCTATCGTGATCCGCTACGAGAGCGATACCGGTCAGATTGGAGGATCTATCTGGAGGTTCAGACTCATGGCGAACTCAGAGGTTTTCGCACGACCGAAACGCGGCGATTCCCTCAAACAATTTCGAGCGCCGCGGCGAACTTGCTGCTTCACGCTTAGGTGCGTCCGCCAAGAGAGTCTCGCCATTCCGCCCCCCTGTCAGAATTGCCTATTGAATCGTGAGAATAAAGCGACGAAATTCTATTGACTTGTTGCGCAGGATACTTTAGAACTTTTGGAATTCTACTCGCCAACGGGGGATACTGCGGTGAATACTCGACGATTGTTTTTGTTTCTCGCGTTCGGTCTAACTGCTCTAACGATCGTATCGCTTCCAAGCAACAAGCGTTTTAGTTCGTCAATGCGGGTGACCGCGGCGCCGGTTGAAAGTGTCAGGCCGGCCGACGGTGGACTGCGCGAAGAGATCGATACGCGTTATCGTAAGCGTTACGAAGATTGGAAAAACGAGTTTCTCGTCGCGGACATCGGCAAGGCGCAGTGGGAGCTCTACAACAAGCATCCGCATCTGAAGTTGACGATCACGATCGCCGACAAGAACAAAAACGGCGCAGGCACCGGGCTGTACAAGTGGAACGATCAAGGCGAATTGGTCGAGGCGAAGATTTTTCTCGGGACGCGCATCGACGAAGGCTATCCGAGCAAGATCTATTACCCGGTGATGAACTCGCTTGAGGCGTATGAAGCGAATCAGTTGTTAAGTCATAACGTTCTTGCCGCGACGAAAATTGCGCACGAGTTCGGCCATGTGATGAAGATTGCCGAGACTCCCGAGCAGGTTTACAAACTACAGGTTAAACTGGT
>JBKPPE010000267.1:0-5403 GCA_046733375.1 Acidobacteriota bacterium
TCCCGGTGCCGGCGGCACTACAACGACAGACAAAGGTAAATATGTTGTGGTGTGGAAACGTGAGGGTGAAAGCTGGAAGCTTGCGGTCGACATCTTCAACACCAGCATCCCGATAGCATCTGCTACTCCCTGATTGCGGGAGGGCGCCATCCTAGGCAATGGCAAACCCTTCAACAAAAGCGCACACATAAAAAGAGCAATCTGATGATGGTCCATTT
Organism: Acidobacteriota bacterium; assembly: GCA_046733375.1. GTDB lineage: Bacteria > Acidobacteriota > Blastocatellia > Pyrinomonadales > Pyrinomonadaceae > UBA11740. Next base: position 219 of record JBKPPE010000267.1, read on the forward strand.
TGTGTGCCGCAATTTGTGCCAAAGCACATCTGGAGGGAACCAGATACCACGGAATTCCATAGGATGTCACTGGCCAAGGTTAGAGCAGACAAAGAGATGTAACTAATGCATCCAGTGTTAGATAGTGGTAATCGGTGTTACTGCGAGATGACTATTCGGGTGAGGGCGGAGGTTCGAATCCTCTCGCCCCGACCAGTTCTTAGCTTCCTGGATAACAAATCAGAAGATTCTCGATCGGCTTTCGTGAGTCTTGCGCTACTCTGCATTCAACCACTGAGTTCGTAATCTGATCTGCTCGGGCCGTGCGTCAGGAATTTCTTCCAGGCGCACCGTTGGCCGATCGTAACCAGAGACTGCGACTGAAATAGTCAGTGTCTGACCATTGCGCGCCACCTCGACTCGCGCTTCGTCGCCAATGTGAAGTTTGCCAAGCCAGACTCTGAAGTCCACCGGTCTGGCAACTCGCTGTCCATCGACGGAGATCAGCCGATCGCCGGTGTGCAAACCTGCGCGGCCCCAGGCACTCGCAGGGTTAGTGAGCCGAAGTCGCGGCGCTGAACCCTCCGGTCTGGCAACGGCAAAGATGCGCAGGTCCGCGGCCGGCGTACCATCGTTGTTCACCGCAGGCGCCCAGGTCACACGCATGCGCAAACCGATTGCTCCCAGATAGCGATCAAACTCGAGGGGCTGTGAAGCCCGCACGTGTGCTTCGAAGAAGGTATGCGAGTCGCATCCGCAGGTGTCGTGAACGGCCCTCTCAATGTCTCGGCCAGCGATGCCGCGCTGAGGGGTAAACCGCTCGCTCAAGAGACGCATGACGTCGTCGAGTGAGCGCTGCCCGTGCGTGGCCTCGCGAACCATCAGGTCCAACATGGAACCAAGCACTTCTCCCTGAAGATGGACGCTTGAAAAATCATCGCCAAGCGCAAATGGATCGTCGCTCGTCAAACTCACCCGTTCTGGCGAGATATGGGAATACCCAGGCGTCAACAGATAAGTCGCGAGCCTGTTTTCGAGATGCGCCAAACGCGTTGGTTCAAAAGTCGGTAGTTTCGCTCGCCGCAACAAGAGATCACTGAAATATATAGTTACGCCTTCACTCCACCACAACACGGACGTTGGCTCCGGCGGACGATGACGCATACCGACGCGCTCAATCGGGCGGACACGCATCAGATTCCAAGTGTGAAAGTATTCGTGGGCAGTGGTTTGAAAGACGTCGCCGAATCCTTGCGCGAGAGACTGGCTCCGCACTCCGATGGTCACTGAATTCAGGTGCTCGAGCGCGCCATCCGCGCCGTCTTGATAAATAAAAGTGTAACGGAGGTATGGCGGGCGACCGAAGATCTTTATGGCCGCACTTGCAAGGCCTTTGAGGCCGGCAATAAGTGCGGTCGTGTCGAATGACGCCGCGTTTGGCTGCGACAAATATACGACTCCGTGGGGCACGCCGTTGACGACGAAATCCCATTGTTGGAATTTGCCGATCGCGATCGGCGAGTCCAACAAAAGCTCGACGGATGAGGCAGCGAAGGTTTTTGGGTCGCTGGTCGGATCGAGCCCGGATGCAATGGCCCAGTCTTTCGGAATATCGAGAGTCACGCGCGCGCGGTCGGTTATTGCGCCTACGACATACATGAGCGAATGCAGATCGCCTACGAGTCCACCAGTCTCTGAAAGAAAAGGCTTCCATGCCGATCGTAGGGGCGACGTTTCGGTCGGCAGACGAATACGATATTTCACAATCAGTTCACCGCCGGGCGCCTCGACCCGCCACAAAGCACCTTCTTCGTGGGTGGCGGAGAGTTTTGCGCCGCGAGACTCAGCGCTGAGATCTTCAACATATCGCCAATAGCTGTCGTCGTAAATCGGATGGAACGCCATGGCCAGCCGCGTTGCGCCTCTTGCTCGAGGAATTCGCATCTGCACAGCGAAGCCGGAGAGGTCAGCACGGTCGACGCGAATTATGTACGAGATACCGGAATTTGAAGAGTTTGAGAATGATATCGGGGTCGCTGCAGCGGACCAGAAAACCACTGCGGCAATAGTGGAAGCCTGGATTAACTTAATCTCGAAGCGTCTTGAAAGACTGTTTGTGGTCATTACTTTCAATGTGGTCGTTGAATTTGACGAGTTAGAGGGGAAATTTCTTCCCTGGTGGTGATTAATTAGCGACCATAGGTTCACGAGACAAAAAGGGGTTACCCGCTGCCGATGTTTATGAACGATGGAAGAGTACTCTCACCATTGCCGGGAATAAACTAGAACCTCATGGCCATATACTCATGGCACGAAAAAGTGGCTACAGACCGAAGGGAAGACTTTGATCGATTGGCCTTCGCGCATTTTAGTGAGTTGAGGCGCGTTGCGGCCAGAGTTTGCGAAGACCGCGAAACGGCCGACGATTTGGTTCAAGAGACATATCTTCGGGCATGGCGTTCATTTAATAAATTTGAGCCGGGCACAAACTGCCGCGCTTGGTTATTTCGGATCTTTTTCTACGTGCATTCCGAATACCGCAGAAGTCAGGCACGGCAGCCGCGTGTTTTCTCACTTGACCATGTCAAAGAGTCAACGCTTCCCTCGCAGACGAATATGTCGTTGGATTTAAGTTTGGAACAAATCAAGCAGGCGTTCGCAGAACTTCCGGAGCCGTTTCGGATCGCTGTGCTGCTCTCGGATATCGAGGGCCTTAAATACCGGGAAATAGCTGAAGTGTTTAATGTGCCCGTGGGAACAGTCATGTCGCGGTTAAGCCGAGGCCGACGAATGCTTCGCGCAAGATTGGCGACCCTCGCATCAAAAAACGGCGGACCAGGCAGCGTGGAGTCATACAAGAAAAGTGGGCGAATCTGATTGTCAAAATATTCGGGAGATGTTGGATCCCTACCTCGATAACGAGCTACTGGTTGAAACGAACCAGTCGATGGTTGACCATCTAGGTTTTTGCCGCGACTGCGCTGCGGAATCTGAAAGACGGGTCGAGTTGCGTCGTTTGCTCAAGACTGCGTTGACGCTTGGGGATGACGATGAGCGCGAGAGCGAAAGCCTCAGTCGTCGGCGGGTGCAAATGGCTTTGGACCGAGAAAGCGTCCCACGTATATCTACGAGAATCCGCTGGGCGGCGCTGGCTGCGAGTTTGATTCTTGCTCTCGCTCTCGGCCTAACTTACTGGCGACTTGGCAACACTTCAAAGCCAGCGAATTCGTCCGCGGTTAACACACCGTCGTCAGAGCCAACTGTTCTAATTGCAGCCGTAGATCGAGATGCAGTCGAGAATCACCAGGTCTGCGCCTTGAGTTATCCTCCCAAGTGGGCCTTCGATGAGCAACGAGTAGCGCGTGATTTGACCCCTCGTTTTGCGCCGCTGCTTCAGGCTGTCGATCGGCATCCCGCTTCTTATGAGTTGATCGAGGGTCATATCTGCTCGTATCAGCAACGGAAATATGCTCATTTAATATTTCGTAACCACGACCACACCGTTTCAGTTTTCATCGAGCCCGATGATCCGCGCGGCAATCCGAAATCATCTTTCCCGCTCGAAATTGCTCAGACTAGTTATAAGGCGTACGAAGTTGCGAGCGTCGATACGGGAATCCATCGCATCTTCGTAGTTTCCGATCTTCCAAGCGTCGAAAATCGTGCCCTGGCGAATCAGCTGTTCCCCTCAACGCTCCGCTTCATCGAGAAGCTGGAACTTCACGAAGGCTGAGGACTTACTGACATCCACCGCTGAAGCCAAACAATGAGATTTACAACCCTTATAGTTTCAATCGGTGTTTGGTTCGCGTCGATTCGTGTGACTTCGTGGATCGCTGCACCTTTTCCTGGCTCAAACAGACCATCAACGAAATCACACGAATCGACACGAACCAACAAACACTCATTAATCAGTTGCGCCGACTTTTGAGGCAAAGCCATGAAAAAACAAACCATAACCGTACTGACAATTGCGTTTGCTCTCATGACCATCAAGTTAATAGATACAACGGGCTATACCGCGGCGCCGGTACCACAACCTGAAACGAAAGCAATATCGCTCGTGAGGGCCGCGTTAGCTTTGAGCAATCCGGCAAACCCTAAAACCGCGCGAATTCACGCCGAGGGAAACCTGTGGTGGAACAATCAGGGACTCAACCCGCAGCAATCGACGCGTATACAGCGTCTTAGCGCCGATTGGAAAGTCGACTTCCAGAATCGTCGTTTTTTGCAGAGAAGCGCCAGTTATCTAGGCAAAGATTTGTTGTGGTGTACGGAGACGGTGACGACCCGGGAAACGAGATATGAACTTTTCTGCCATTCAAACGCCGTCATCAACTATGGGCCAGCAAAGACGGATGGGCCTTGGTTCTATCGAATGGGCACGACGTATCCCGATCCGAATTGGCATCTGGCACGCGCTTTAGAACAGTCCTCCTCTCTCCGTTGGGAGGGGGAGACTGTTTTTGCCGGCCAACGTGAAGACGTTATTAGCTATTCCGACGAATTCAAAAATAATCACCGGCTTTTCTTGAATTCGGCAACTCATCTCTTACGAGAAGTCTCGAATGAAGCCCAACTTACGAGGTTCCAAGAGGGCTTCATGCCATCAATTGTTTTTGAGAATTACCGCAGAAAGGGGCCCTACTGGAGTCCGACAAAAGTCACTATCGTGCAGGCCTCGTGGACAATAATCACGAGTGACTTGCAATCGATAGAACGTGATTTCGACGGGGCCTTATCCGTTGCCGATTTTGCTCCTCCTGCCGGAGCGATTGAATTTGATCAAAAGGGCTTTGACTTCCACGTTTCCAAAGTCGCGCCATCTGCATATTTCGTCGAAAATGCGTCCGGAGATTACAACAGTATGTTTGTCGTTTTCACAGACTACGTCTTAGTCGTCGAAGCGCCGTCCTCAGACAACGCGTCGACTAAAGTCATGGGCGCAATACACGAGATTGCTCCGGGAAAACCCATTCGCTACATAGTACCAACCCATTTTCATGAAGATCACATAGGAGGATTGCGAGCGTACTTACGCGAAGGGGCGACGGTTGTAACCACCCCTGGAAATTTCCGATTCATGGAAATGTTCATGAAAAAGCTGAAGGCAACGGACGCCCAGATCAAGTTATCAGCTGTTGAGGTCATTGCTGACAAACGCCGGTTCAGTGATGGCATAGTGACTCTGGATCTTTTGAATGTG
>JBKPPE010000268.1:0-2299 GCA_046733375.1 Acidobacteriota bacterium
TCTGAATACTGTCCGGAGAATGAAGCTACTTGCGGCGTACTCCATTTTCCTTTCACAAACTGCGACACGAGAATCGTCCACAAATTGAAATTGGGAGTGCTCCGAACGAAATAGAGCGTCTTCCCGTCGGGAGTAAAAGCCGGATGTGAATCAAAGTCTCCGGTGGAGATGATGCCTGCACCGAAGACAACCGGTTCGCTTAAAGGCGTGTCTGAAGCGTATGGACGTTTTGTTGGTTTGATCTTTTGCGCTGCTTTATGAGCAAAGGCGTTTAGCCCACCGATTAGGAACACTACCACCGAAATTGCAACCAAATATTTGCGCATGAAAACCTCCGCCGCTCAATTTGTATCTGACGCTTGCCGGGCGTGCACGTCGGTAACGAAAAATTCTATTTTAAGATGGGCACCTTTATGTAGCTGTCGCTGTACCACTTTACTTGCAAGGGCTCGGCCGCGTCATTAATGGTTTCGTCGTATACGTTTTTTCCGGAGCCGTAGTTGATGACCTCAAACGGATTTTTGTTTACCTGAAGGGCTATTACCAGCCGGCTACCTTTGCTGACTCTCTTACTTACCATGCGAATATCGCCGAGAGGAATGATTTCCTTTTTCCCCGGTTGAAGCAGAAGTCGTCGGGTCTTGTCTTTGGCGTAACTAGCGCGACCAAGATATCTCGTCAGAAAGAAATATTTTCCGTCGGGCATTAACTCATAAAAGGCGATTGAAATGTCCATATCCCTTTTGTTGATAGTGGCCGCCATTTGCCCTGCGAAAGAGCCGTTAATCGTGAGCGCCTCATCGAAAGGGTTTGTAACAAAAACGAGTGCATTGCTCACGTTTAAGCTGTCATTAATTATGGTCGTGGTGAAGAGATTGTTTTGATTCTGCCGGTCCTTGAAGTCAACTGTCTGTTCGAGGAAATGCGGGCGCTCGGGTCTTTCCAGCGAGAGCAATTGATTTCCTCCAACCACGCGGTCGCTCAGATAGAACGTGAGAGTCTGATTACTCAACTTAGCCAACGATGAAGTATGTCTCCATTCATTGGCGCCCATGACTTCAAAGTTGATTTTCCCCTTTAACAGTTCGGGCCTCTTGCCGTTCTTGAGAACGTAATCGAACCACTGATACGCCAGATCCTCCATGTTAATGATCGCTATCGGATCGATGTTGTACCCCATTAAGAGTGGCGCCGGGTTACGTTGTGCGCCCGGATGATCATAAGGACCGATTACCAAATAGGTATTGGCGCGCGGGTTGTATTTGTACTGAAGCTTCAGGAACTGGACCGCTCCAATTTGTGCGCCGTCGTAATAGCCAGTGGTGGTTAGAATCGGAATGTTGAGACGCGCGAATTCGCGAGCGCTGGGAATCAGTGACCGCCAGTATTCGTCATAATCGGGGTGTTGTAACCACTTCTGAAATATTCTGTTCGGGGCGCCGGCAAGTGCATCCATCGACCGATAAGAGCTGCCCGCCTGGTACCAACGCGAGTATATATTCTGCGGCAGTTGCTGGTTGGACAATCGATCATTCGGCCAACGCAAACATAGTGCTGTGGCGCAGACGTTATTCTCCATGGGCGTGTCATATCCGGGCATGACAGCGACCTGAGGCACGATTGTTTTCAATGCCGGATGAACACGCTTCACTGCCGCCCACTGAGCAAACCCGGTATAACTCCCGCCGTACATTCCCACCTTGCCGTTACACCAGTGTTGCTTGCTTATCCAATCAATGACGTCATAAATGTCTTTGCCTTCATGTTCGTAGGGCATGTACTCATTGAGGTTGGTGCGGATGCCGCGAGCATAAACAACCAGTCCGACGTAGCCTCTATCAACTGCCAGTTTGCCGAACCTAAGGTCGCGCTCGCCCTGATCGTAGGTGGTATAGAAAAGCACCGTTGGGAGGGGTTGAGGATTTCCTCTTTTCCGAACTAATGTTGCAGACAATGAAGCTCCATCTCGGGTCTTGATCACCACCTTATCCTGAATGTCATAAGCCTCCTCGGCGGCCCGGATTGCGAGCGTGCCGTAGTGGGGCAGCGACACGAAAACACTTGCAAGGAAGAGGAAAGGGACGATGCGGGAACCACTCATCCGATTTTAGGGCGACACGCCACGCGGCGCGTCAAAAATACTGTCATCAATTCTGGGATCGATCTTGATTTCAGTGAACGTGCGGACGACGGTATCGTACGATGAGACGTCGGAGGTGCGGATGACAAAAGGCAGCTTGAGACCGCTTACGTCGCGGTAGTCGCTGAAATCCCATTGTACGTTGAGCGCTCCCAGGAT
>JBKPPE010000269.1:0-4367 GCA_046733375.1 Acidobacteriota bacterium
AGCCTCAACGGCACCGTGATTGCCCTTTGGCGAAAGCGATCGCTGTTCTTGGAGGAAGAAATCTGATGCTCAAATCAATTTCAGCCGTTATTCTGCTGCTTTTGTCGTTCTCGGCGGTGTTCGCCCAATCGACCCAGGCGGCTGACACCGCAGCAAATTCTGTCCAACCGTCGCCGCCAGGCGTGGCAGTTACGACCACGTCTGAACCTCAAGTGCGCGAAGTAAAAATTCCCGCAGGCACTGCTATTGATATCGAAGCCATCGACATTGTGAGTTCGATGGACGCCAAGGCTGGAGATCTCATCAGCTTTCGTGTACTGATTCCCGTGAAAGTTGATGACGCGATCGTGATCGGCAATAACGCGCTGGTTACGGCACGAGTCGTTAAAGCCAAACGCGCCGGGCATTGGGGAAAAGCTGGCAAGCTCGCATGGACTATGCAGGACGTCGTCGCTGTCGACTTGACGCGGGTTTCCCTAACTGCCAATCCGGATTATCCCGGTGGGCGACAGGGAGTTACCGGTCAGAGTCACGGCGCCGAAGTCGCGACGAAGACTGCGGTGATGGCCGGGTTGCTCGCGCCGACGATCGTGTTTGCGCCGCTGGCATTGATGCAGGGATTCAAACGCGGCGAGCAGGCAGTAATTCCCGAAGGTAAGCGGTTCGTAGTTTACGTACAGAAAGAAACGATTGTTAGGCTCCCAGTAGAGAACAAGACGATCCGCATCGATCGTTGAACGCTTGATGCCGTTTTCAGCGCGCAAAAAAAGGCGCGACCACTTCTGGCCGCGCCGAAAACACTTCAGCAGAAGGAACCTTAACGTTGGGGCACCGGCGGCGCCGCACCTTGCGGGACTACCCACAACTCGATCAACCAGCTGTCGCGCGCCGTTCCAATTTTCACTGTGAAGCGGCTTGGGTCGATGCCGCGCGAGTTGATCAAATAATCCGAGATTCGTTCCGCGCGTTGCTGCGCCTCAGTTGATTTCGCTTTGCGCGCCGGGTAGACGATGATGTAACCCTGTCGACCGGGCTCGCTTTGTAATTCAATCGCGTAGTTGTCGAGGCGCGCTTTCTCGTCGTTGCGCGCGATGTCGTAGTACTCGTCAAATTTCTTCGAGATCTCTTCGATTGGCAATGACACTGAGCAGCTTGCCGGGCACGGAATTCCGTAACCACCCACATCGACGGTAGCCGCTATCGTTTGACCAGCCAGGCCGGCAGTGTCAACGGTGATGCTGGATGTGCCCTGGCCACTGATGATGTGGCCATTGGTGACTGTCCAATTATAAGTTGGCACGACGCCAGGCGTGCCGCCGCTGAGGTTTGCCGTGAAAGTGACCGGCGCTTTTTCAGTCGCGTGATCGGGGCAGGAAAGTTTTACTTCCGGACATGCAGGTGGCGGAGGTGGTGGTGGCGGACAGTCGAGAACGATCACACCAACCGAAGCGAATGCAGCGCAATTGGCCTCGCCCTCGTCAACGTCAGCAACCGCATGGTAAGTTCCCGGTCGAGCACCCGTCAGATCCCATGTCGTCGTTGCGCCTTTGCCCGTCAACGTGCCACCGTCAACAGTCCAGTGATAACGGATCGCATTGCCGCTGGCCGAAGTCGCTTTAGCAAGAAGTTGCACCGTAGCCGGTTGGCCTTCGCAGGCGCGGACGACGTTCGGCTCAGCCGTGAGCGCGAGTGTCGGCGGCCCTGATACGGCTGTGCGAGGACGTGTTTGAGCTTGTGTTGAGCTCGCCGTGACGACAAGGACGACCGCCATCAGGACGAGAACGCGCCACAGGCGATTGCTAGTTTTCATCGGTACCTCTCGAGACGGGCAGCCGCGCGGCCACGCCGGTGATCAAGACTGCAGATTCTGAGTTCAGAAACCACGAGGAAATGAAAGGCGGAATTGGCGCCACTTTCCATGGTAAATACGGAGAATTCGCCGGTTTTGAATGACCTTTTCCACGCGATCCAACTGACATTTCTGTTAGAGTCTCAGTCATGCCAGACCTGACGGTGCGCGTGCCGGCGCGGGCGCAAACCTACGATATAAAAATCGGGAGCCGATTGTTACGAACGCTGGGGACCGAAGTCCGTGCCGCGGTTGGATCGGGAACGCGCAGAGCCGCGCTGATCACAAACAAAACTGTTTTCAAACTTTATGGAGACGGTGCGACCGAGAGTTTGAAGCGGGTGGGACTGTCTGTCAATCATTGGCTGACGCGCGACGGAGAGCAACACAAGTCGTTTCGCAGCCTGGAACGCGCGGTAGAGTTTCTGAACGACGCCGGGTTGGAACGTAACGATGTTGTTATTAGTCTCGGAGGAGGCGTCGTGGGAGATCTTGCTGGTTTCGCCGCGAGCATCTACTTGCGCGGAATCGCATTCGTGCAGGTGCCGACCACGCTGCTTGCTCAAATCGATTCTTCTGTCGGCGGTAAGACCGGCATCAATTTACCGTCGGGCAAGAATCGCGTGGGTGCATTTCATCAGCCACGTTTAGTCGTGATTGACATCGACACGCTGCGAACACTGCCACGCCGCGAACTGACTTCGGGCTTTTGTGAAATGGTCAAGCAAGGGGCCGTCGGCGATCGCAAACTTTTCAACCGAACGGTCCGCCTACTGTCGCGTTGCGGCTCAGATTTAACTGGCGGCAATTTGGGCGGCCCGTCGGCGCCCAGCCTGGCGGCGACAATCGCCGCACACTGCCGCTTCAAAGCAAAGGTCGTCGCCGACGACGAGCGAGAGGCCATCGAGCGCCTCGACTCTCGCTCGCGGCGCATACTAAATTTTGGTCATACCACCGCGCACGCACTCGAAAAAGTCACGAAGTATCAGCATTTTAGGCATGGCGAAGCCGTCGGTTATGGAATGCTAGTGGCCGGTGAGCTTTCAAAAAGTCTAGGCAGGCTGCCCGCCGACGCGCTAGAATCATTACGCGAGGCGGTCAAGCTTTGTGGACCGCTCCCACCCGCAGACGGTCTCTCCGCCGCCGAAATAGTTGCGGCAATGACCACCGACAAGAAGGTCGTCGGAGGCAAACTCAAATGGGTCCTGCTTGATGATATCGGTCGACCGCGGATTGTCGATTCAAAGGAGATCAAATCTAAAACTCTCCGCGAAGCATTAGCGGCAGGTCTGGCAAAATTATGAAGAATCAAACACCCTTCCGAAATCGATCTGAACAGGGCGGCGCCCAACTCAAGCTCCTCATCTTCCTCGCCGTGGTAGTAGCAGTCGCTTATTTCGGGTACATGTACATTCCCGTTGCTGTCGACGCGTATTACTTCAAAGACGCGATGCAAAACAAAGTGAACCTCGCTGCAGCCCAGGGTTACGACGGCACTTGGCTCGCTGAACAAGTTTCAAAGAGCAAGGGTGAATTTCATGTGCCGGACGATGCTGTCATTACTCCGACGCAAAATGAAGGACGTATACAATGCCGCGTGCAATTCAGTCGTCCCATTTCATTTCCCGGCTTCACCTACAACTACGACTTCGATTACACGGCCCAGAGCACCAGTTTTTTGACCGTCAAATAGCTCGCCTGGCGCACCGATAAAACTTTACTTGTTCGCGCGGAGTTGATAAAACGGGCGACCATGACGGATAGAACTGCGCCCAAACTTGTTCGCGGTCTCACCCTGGTCGACGGCACAATGATCGTGATTGGCTCGATGATTGGCTCGGGCATCTTCATCACGTCGGCCGAAAGCTCGAGGTTAATTGGTTCGCCCGGATGGTTACTGGTCGCGTGGGCTTTGGCGGGTGTGATGACTATCACCGGCGCGTTGTGCTGCGCCGAACTCGCGGCGATGATGCCGCGTGCTGGTGGACCCTACGTTTTTCTGCGTGAGGCGTACAGCCCCGGTACCGGATTTCTCTTCGGGTGGTCACTGTTCCTCGTGGTGCAGACCGGAACGATCGCTGCGGTGGCGGTAGCCTTCGCCAACTTCACGGGCGTTTTGATCCCCGGGATAGATGCGAAGAACTACATTATTGGGCCGCATCGCTTGCCTTCATTTCTCAGTGGGTACGCGATCAGTCTTTCAACCGCCCAACTCCTCGCGGTCGCGATGATCGTCGTGCTCACGCTTACAAACATGCGCGGCTTAAAGACCGGGAAGTTCATCCAGAACACTTTTACTTTCACTAAGACGGCGGCACTGATTGGGCTAATCGTGATTGGGTTGCTGCTCGGGTGGAACCATGCCAGCGCGGCCTACACTTCATCGTGGTGGAGTCCCTGGGCGAATGGATGGAATCCGCAAGAAGCGCAGCCCGGTCTCGCTTTGGCAGGTGGTATGGCGCTGGCGATCATTCTTGGACGCGCAATGACCGGCCCGCTCTTTGCGCAGTCAGCGTGG
>JBKPPE010000270.1:0-3752 GCA_046733375.1 Acidobacteriota bacterium
AGGTAAGCCTTTATATCCATAATTTCAAGACAAGCGAGCTGAGGCTGATGCCTAATTTGCAATCCTTTGCGCCTTGGCGACTTGGCGTGAGACTTCTCGGTTGGAAAACAGGCGGTTCACGCGAAGGCGCAAAGGCGCAAAGCGTCGCCAAGTCAATTCGGGTGCTACTTGAGCATAGAAAAGATTCTTACGGCTGTCGATAAGGGTAGACAAACTTGCCTCTTTTTCCATTGCGATTTACTTTGCGTCCATGCCGGTTCGTGAATGGAAACTTGCGCGACGTTCGCTGCGCTATGACGAACGTACGCTCCTGATGGGCGTGCTCAACGTGACGCCTGACAGTTTTAGTGATGGTGGCAAGTTCTTTCCGCTCCCTGAGGCGCTCGCTCACGCGGAACAGATGATTGCCGAAGGCGCCGACATTATCGATGTCGGCGGCGAATCGACGCGTCCTGGCTCCGAGTTTGTTTCAGAAGAAGAAGAATTGCGACGCGTGATTCCAGTGATTGAGAAGCTTGCCACAATTTCTTCCGTTCCAATCTCGATCGACACGACAAAACCAAGCGTCGCGCGCGCCGCGTGCGAGGCCGGCGCGGAGATCATCAATGATATTTCGGGATTACGCTTCGACCCTTCAATTGCCGACGAGGCCGCGAAAGCGAGCGCGGGTCTGCTGCTTATGCATTCGCGTGGGATTCCGAAAGATATGCAGCAGCGTCCCTTTGCTGAAGACGTCTTTGCCGATGCCGTCGAAGGGTTGCGGCACAGCGTCTCGATTGCGGAGAAACGGGGTGTGCCGCGAGACAAAATTGCCATCGATCCGGGGATTGGTTTCGGAAAGTCAGTCGAACAGAACCTGGAGCTAATTCGAAGACTAAGCGACATCTCGAGAGAGTTTGCCGGCATTCCGATCGTGATTGGCACGTCGCGCAAATCCTTTCTCGGAAAGTTATTGAACGGCGCGCCGGCGGATGAGCGCTTGTATGGGACGATCGCAACGGTGGTCGCGTCAGTACTGAACGGTGCTCACATCGTGCGAGTGCACGATGTTAAGGCTGCGGTTGATGCCGTCAAGATTGCCGACGCGATAATGGCGAAAGGCTAATAACCGCAGGCAGGATGCCTGCGACCCGCACGCAAAGATGCGTGCGCTCCTGACGCGTGCGATGCGGGCTGCTTAAAATCCGCCTTCGTCCGCCGACGGGCCATAAATCGACGGCACCGGCACATCGAGCAGGCGCAGATACACACCCAACTGTGCGCGATGGTGAATTGAATGGCTCATGATGAAGCCGCGGAAGACGGCCGGCCGCGGTAAGGTGAAGATTGTCTTCCCCGTCATCAGCAGAGACCATTTGCCTTGCCAATTTTCGTCCGTCGCGGCTTCCAACGCGGCGCGAGCCTCGCTCACGTTCTTGTCGAAAGCCGCAAGCAGTTCAGCGCGCGACTTCGCCTGCTCCAAGCGATAGGGCGGCGCTCCAGGCGGCGCCACATCCAACTCATCCATTTCGAAGGTATTCTTCGTCCAACTTGGAATATTCCCAAGATGCGTAGCCAAGTCGCCGAGCGACATCGATTTCTCATGCGGTTTCCAACTGAATTTGTCGTCAGGCACCCGTTCGAGTGTCTTGCGTGTGTTCGCCATTTCGTGATCGAATTCCGGCAGGATCATTTTGCTAATCGACATACGACCTCCGTCTGGAAAGTGGCACAGACTTTAGTCTGTGAACCAAGGCGCCAAAGTCACAGACTAAAGTCTGTGCCACTGAATTGTAAGGGCGCGCGATTATAAGTATCCTACGCAGTCTTCATCAAGGAGCTTCGTAACCCAAACTGTTAGTTTGCGTCGCAAGCTGACAGCTTGCGCACATGAGCAAATACGACGTCATCGTCATCGGCGGCGGCCACAACGGGCTTGTGAACGCGGCGTATCTCGCGCGCGCGGGCAAACGCGTGCTCGTACTGGAGCGGCGTCACGTGCTGGGCGGCGCCGCAGTGACTGAAGAAGTCTTTCCGGGGTTCAAATTCTCGGTTTGTTCCTACGTCGTTTCGCTCCTGCGTCCGGAGATCATTCGCGAGCTGGACTTGCCGCGTCATGGGCTCGAGATTCTTCCGCTCGACGGCACCTTCACGCCGATGCCGAACGGCGATTACCTCTGGCGCGTGAATGATCACGCGAAGACACGACGTGAGATTGCGCGGCATTCGAAGCTCGACGCCGAAGCCTACGACGAGTACGGCAAGGCGATGGTCGAGATGGCGCACTTCGTCAAGCCGATCATGAACATGACGCCACCCGATCCGGCCTCGCTCAATCCGAAAGGGTTGATGGAGCTGCTGACGATGGGTCGTCGTTTTCAGCGGCTCTCTACGGACGACAAATACAACCAGGTGCAGTTAATGACGATGAGCGCGGTCGACTTTCTCGATCAATGGTTCGAGACCGACGTGCTTAAAGCCACGATGTCGGCTTCGGGAATCATCGGGACGTTTCTCGGTGTGCGCTCGCCCGGTACCGCCTACGTGTTGCTGCATCATTACATGGGCGAGATCGACGGCGCGTTTCGTTCGTGGGGTTTGTCACGCGGCGGCACCGGCGCCATTTCCAATTCGATTGCCGACGCAGCGCGCGAAGCCGGAGCTGAGATTCGCACGGAAGCACCGATCGCGAAGTTCATTTTGAAGAACGGCGACGCGAAAGGCGTGGTGCTTGAGAATGGCGACGAAATCTACGCCGACGTCGTTTCATCAAGCGTCGATCCGCGGCTGACGTTCATGAAGATGATTGGGCAGGAACACTTGCCGGAGGACTTTGTCGAAGACATCAAGCGCTACAAGTTCCGCGGCTCATCCGGCAAGGTGAATCTCGCGCTCGACGCGCTGCCGAACTTTAAGGCTTTGCCCGGAGCGGGCCCGCATCTGCGCGGTGCAGTTTCGATTTCACCGAGCGTCGATTACATGGAACGCGCCTATGACGATGCGAAATATGGTCGTTATTCGCGCAGACCATATATCGACATGGTTATTCCAACCTTGACTGATCCGTCCGTTGCGCCGCCGGGCAAGCACGTGATGTCGTGTTTCGTGCAGTATGCGCCCTACAACTTAAAAGGGAATTGGGACGAGGAACGCGAAGCCTTTGGCGACACTGTAATCGACACGATCGCGGAGCATGCGCCGAACATCAAAGACATCATTGTGCATCGCCAGGTCTTGACGCCGCTCGATCTGGAACGTGAGTTTGGCTTGTCGGAAGGAAATATTTTTCAGGGCGAGCTCACGCTGGAGCAACTTTTCTTTCTGCGTCCTGCGCCGGGCTGGGCACAATATCGTTCGCCCATCAAAAACCTTTACATGTGCGGCAGCGCTACGCATCCGGGCGGCGGCATTATGGGCGCGAGCGGGCGCAACGCGGCAATGATGATTCTCAAAGACATTTAGTTTCAAGTTTCAAGTTTCGAGGTCAGCAATGAAGTCAGTACCATCCGCGTCAGCGGATGGGTCAAGGCGAATGTAAGTCGAATCGGTGACCCACCTGCTGACGCAGGTGGTACTGACCTCATCACCTAACTTGAAACTCGAAACTCGAAACATGAAACCTGTGGTTATCATCGGCGCCGGCCACAATGGTCTCGTCGCCGCGTACTATCTCGCGAAAGCGGGACTGAAGCCGCTTGTCCTTGAGCGTCGCGAAGTTGTCGGCGGCGCGTGTGTCACTGAAGAATTTCACCCAGGATTTCGGTCTTCTATTC